>JAFDET010000156.1 GCA_019310195.1 Deltaproteobacteria bacterium | reverse complement strand
GAGCCATTGGCATGACCCGACGCGAGGCCCACGGCGACCAGGGCCCGGCGGGTTCGCTCCCCCAGGGGCAGGCCGGCGATCTCCCAGTTGGGATCCCCGTCTCCCTCGACCAGCCCCACTCTGGGCGTCGCCAGGCGAAGCGCGGCGTCGCCGGCGCCGGACGGCTCCGCCTCGGCGGCACTCCCCCAGTCGGAGGCCTCGGCTGCACGGAGCCCAGCAGGCCGGTCTGCCATCGATACCCCCCCCCTCGACGCGGACGCCGTCACCGGCACATCCGGCTCGGGCGGCAAGCTAGCCCTCCCGATCGGCGGCCGTATGACCACGGTCATATGAAGGTAATAATAACCCCGGGGGGGTCAACCCCAGCGGATGTCGGCCGGATCCCGCGAGAGGTGGCCCAGGGCGTCCTTCCAGCGGTACAGGATCAGGATGTCCATCAGCTCGGACTCCTGGCCGCGCCGCTTCTTCTCCAGCTCGGTGCGCAGGACGTCCAGGGCGCCGTGGACCTCCGGCCCGAAGAGGGACTCCAGGTAGGCCGGGGGGATCCGGTCACCGCCCTCGTTGAATCCGCCGTCGTCCTGCAACGGCGCAGGCGCCAGCGGCGGCACGTAGTAGACGTTGGGCCCGGTACCGCGCTCCGGATGCAGCGGCAGGGCCACCTTCCACTTGCGGATCAGCTTCTCCACCAGGCTGCCCTCGTCGTCGTCGAAGCCGATGAAGGCGGCGCGGCCCGGGCACTGGCGCACGCAGGCCGGCGCCACCCCCTTCTCGATGCGCGGGAAGCAGCCGATGCAGTGCTGGCTCACGTTGCGGTCCCGGTTGAAGTAGATCTTCTTGTAGGGACAGGCGCGGCGGCACTGCTGCGCCCCCTGGCAGGCGTCCTCGTCGCGCAGGACCAGGCCGTCCTCCTCGCGCTTGAAGATCGCGTCGTTGGGACACGCCTCCAGGCACGCGGGCTGGGTGCAGTGGTTGCAGAGCCGGGGCAGGTAGAAGTAGTACGCGTTGGGGAACTCGCCTCCGCCCTCGTCCTCGTCCCAGTTCATTCCCCAGGTCTTGCTGCCCGAAATCTTCTTGAGGTGCGTGCTGCGGCCGTGGCCCCCGCGCAGCACCTCGTCGTAGTTGAAGTCCCAGCCGCCGCCGGTCTCTTCGTCCGTGGCCATCCTGCCGAGCTCGAGCTTCCCGTCCTGGTAGCCGCCCCCCATCTCCTCCCAGCCGCGGGGCGTGCCCTGACCGGGCTGGGTGTTGACGGTCATCCACCACATCGCCTCGGTGCCCTTGTCTTCGTTCGGCCACAGCACCTTGCAGGCGACCGAACAAGTTTGACAGCCGATGCACTTGTTCAGGTCGAAGACCCAGGCCAACTGCCGCTTTGAAGGGGTGATGGTTCCCATCGCGAAAGGCTCCTTCCTTGCTCGAGCCGCGCCCAAGCGGATCGGGCGTTCAGTCGAGCGTCTCGACGTCCACCCTCACCGCCCGGTCGGCCGGGATCGGCTGCCACGAGAGGATCCGGTAGTCCAGGTGGCCGTAGCCCGCCGCGAAGCCCAGATGCTTCACGTGCCCGGGCTCCAGGTCCGCCTGGCTGTACCAGTTCTCGTGCATGTAGGGTTCGAATCCGTTGTAGAGGATCACCTGGCCGGGCCGGCAGGCCTCGCTGAGCTTGGCCGCGACGAGCACCTCGCCCACGTCGCTGACCAGCTTCACCTTGGCGCCGTTCTCGACGCCCAGGTCGGCGGCGTCCCGGTCGTTGATGAAGACGAAGGGCTCCCCCCGGTGCGTGTTCAGGAGGATGTTGTTCGTCATGTTCATCGAGTGGATGCTCCAGCGGTTGTGGCCGCTGGTCATCTGGAAGCGGCGTCGGCCGCCACCGGCGTCGGGCGGCTCCTTGTGGGTGGGCAGCCCCTCTTCGGCCTCCAGGAACCACTCGTGGTCGATGTAGTACTGGGCCCGCCGCACCAGGGTGTCGTACGGGATCTTGTCCTCGGTGTGCCAGCGCAGCGGGTTGTGCACCTCGTCGGGCTTCAGGGTGGAGGCCTGGGAAACGCCGTGCAGGATCATGCCCCAGTTCTCCCAGCGCACGTGGCCCTTCTCGCGCAGGGTCTCGAGGCTGGTCCCCTTGGGCAGGATGCCGTAGACCGCGCTGTCGCGGATGGCCTCGTCGGCGCGCTTCTCCTCGTCGCGCAGCTCCCCCTTGTGGGTGATCGCGTCGGTCAGGCTCTTCAGGCTGCGGGACTTGCCCGTGGCGTCGATGAACTCCGTCATGCCGCGGGCGGCGGCGCGCTCCTCGATGGCCTCGAGCATGCGGATGCCGATCTCCACGTCCGGCAGCGACTCGCCCACGGGCTCTTCCGCGCGGTCGCAGAGCACGTAGTTGAGATGGTGCACCGACGGCATGCTGTGACCCAGCTTCTCGTAATGCTGGGCCGCCGGCAGGATGTAGTCCGAGTAGAGCCCCGTCGTCGTCATGCGGTAGTCCACCGAGACGATCGTCTTCAGCTTGGGCCACAGGTGCTCCAGCAGCAGCTTCTGGCCGCCTCGCTGGCGGCGCAGCACGTTGCCGCCGGACTCGAAGAGCACGCGGGGCTCCACGTCCTTGTAGACCTTGGCGTAGCGCGGGTCCCACCAGCCCTTCTCGACGGCCTCCTCGACGTAGTCGTCGAAGCTGCGCTTCATGGAGGGGTCGTTGTTCTCCGCGTCGTTCCAACGCTCCTTGTAGCCGTACTGGTAGTACCAGAGGAAGGCCGGCGGCATGGGGAAGCCCGCGGCGCCGTCGGCGTCCGCGGCCAGCTTCATCATGCGGTTGCTGATCATCTCGGCGGTGAGCGTCGGATCGTCGGCAGCGATCAGCCGGCGCATGGCGATCATGCCCGCGATCAGCTTCTGGGCCTCCTCCTGACCCGGCCCCTCCTTGCCTGCCAGGAAGATCTCGCCGTCCATGCCCGAGATCGCCCACGAGCGGGTGCCGGTGCCCTTCTTGCCCCAGTTGCCCGTAAGGCCCAGGAGCAGCGCCATGGCGCGCTCCATCAGGTCGCCGTGGTAGTACTTGCCGGAGTTCCAGCCGATGAAGATCTTGGTCTTCCGGGTGGCCACCTTGCGGGCCAGCGTGCGGATGTTGTCGGGCTGGATCTCGCAGATCTTTCCGGCCTTTTCCGGCGTGTAGCTCTCCAGGTGCCGCTTCAGCAGTGCGAAGACCGGCTCCACCTCGACGGTGGAGAGGTCCTTGAGCACCACTTCGAAGCGGCCCTCCAGGGCGGGATCGACGCCGCCCAGGGCCAGCGTGTGGCGAGGCGCCGCCGTCAGTACGCCCTTGGAAACGTCCCACCAGAAGAACTGGTCGTCGCGGTCGCCCTCCATGATGTCGGGGCCGCGCAGGAAGCCAGCGCACCAGCAGCGGCAGGTCGGTCTGCTCCTGGACGAACTGCTTCTTGTAGAGCCCCCCCTCGATGATCACCTGACACATGGCCAGGGCGAGGGCGGCGTCGGTGCCGATGCGCACCGGCTGGTGGTAGTCGGCGTGGATCGCGGACGGGCTGTAGTCCGGCGCGATGGTCACCACCTCGCCGCCGTTGTACCGGGACTCGGCGACGTAGTGGTACCAGTGCATGTTCGTGTACACCGGATTCGCGTGCCAGATCAGGGTGAGATCGGCAAGGAACCAGTCGTCCATGCTGGCGGTGGGGTTGTAGAGGCCCCAGGTGAGGTGCCAGCCGGGGCTGAAGTCCTGGAACTCCGCGTTGCCGTCGGTGCTGGGCAGGCCCAGCACGTCGGAGAACAGGCGCGCCGGCGCGGCGCCGGGCTCCGGCGTGAACAGGGTGATGATCGACGCCGCGCCCTGGTCCTCGATGGCGTCGAGCATTCCGTCTGCGACCTCGCTGAGCGCCTGCTCCCACGAGATCTCCTCGAACTTGCCCTCGCCCCGCTCTCCCACGCGCTTGAGCGGATGGGTGACCCGGTCCTGGGAGTAGTGGCAATGGCTCCAGCAGGCGCCCTTCTGGCAGCCCATGGGGTTCATGTCGGGAATCCCGGGCTCCACCGGTGCGAAGGTCCCGGCCTGCTCCTCGCGGAGGATCTTCCCGTCCTTGCTGAATACGCGCCACGGACAGCCGCCGGGGTAGCAGTCCACTGAATGGCTGCCCCAGGTCACCTTGTCCCAGGTCCACTTGTCGCGATAGGCGTCCGCCCAGTCTCCGCGTGTTCCGGCCACTCTCAGGTCCTCCCCCGCCCCGTGCCCTCGATCCCCGGCAAGTGCGGGTGGCAGAGACGGTTCTCAGCTCGAAGCGAAACCGACGTCGAGTTCAGATTCAGCCGCAGAATCGGCCGGGGATGTATGACCACGGTCATGTTCGGGACGGAATCCAGGCCGGTTCCGGAGCCGCGAGCCGGGGCCGGCCGCCCTGACCGCCGTCATACCGGCCCCACCCCGCCCCTCCCATCCTTTCTGGCCGCCCGCGCTGCCCCGGATCCACCAGGAGGGACCGCTGATGAGCCACCACGCCTCCCATGACGAGCGGCATCGCTACCGCGAGCAGGGCTACTTCCTGCGCGAACGCGTCCTGGGCGACGCGGACCTGGAGCCGCTGCGGGAAGCGGTGGAGGGCGTGCACCAGCGAATCCTCGGCGACGCCGCGCGCGGCGACGCCGGCCCCATCGAGTGGGTGGACGACAAGCGCTACCAGAAGGTGGCCGGATCCCTGGTCAAGTGGGAGTGGCGCGACGGCGCGGCCCAGGTCCGCTCCATGGAGCCCTACCACCACCTGGATCCGCGGCTCGACGCGCTGACCGACGACCCGCGCCTGTGGCAGCCGGCGTGCCCGCTGGTGAACGCGACTTCGCTCAGCCTGTTCAGCGACAAGCTCAACTTCAAGCGGCCCGGCGGCTCGCCCTTTCCCTGGCACCAGGACAGCCCCTACTGGGCCTTCGGCTGCGACCACCTGGACCGGCTGGTGAGCGTGCTGATCAACCTGGACGACGCGGACCAGGAGAACGGCTGCCTGTGGATGATCCCCGGAAGCCACACCCACGGGTTCCTGCCCACCTTCCAGGATCGCGGGGTGGTTGGCCGGCTCTACACCGATCTGGAGCGCGTGCCGGACGCACCGGCGCCGGTTCCGCTGGAGGCTCCGGCCGGCTCGGTGGTGTGGTTCCACGGCGACCTGGTCCACGGCTCCCAGGGCAATCGCAGCGACAGTGCGCGGCGCGTGCTCGTCCTGACCTACCAGCCGGAAGGCCTGCCGCGCTGGCGGCACGAGGACGTGCGCCCCGTGCGGCGGTCCGCGCAATGACCTCGCGGACCTCGGGAGCCTGGGCGGACGCGTACCGCGGCAAGTGGAAGTGGGACCGCATGGCCTGGGGCTGCCACTGCGTCGACTGCTACCCCAGCAACTGCCCCTACCGCGTCTACGTCCGCGACGGGCGCGTCGTGTTCGAGGAGCCGGCGGCCGGCTTCGAGCCCGTCGAGGCGGGCGTCCCCGACATGAACCCGACGGGCTGCCAGAAGGGGGCCAGCTGGAGCCGGATGCTCTACGGCAAGGAGCGCATCCTGCAGCCCTTGCGGCGCGTGGGCGAGCGCGGCGAAGGCAAGTTCGAGGAGGTCTCCTGGGACGAGGCGCTGACGGACATCGCCGACGCCATGCTGGACGCGATCGACGAGTCCGGCGCCGAGAGCATCGTGCGCATCGGCACACCGGGCGAGGGCGGAACCCAGAGCATGGTGCTGGCCGGCGGCATCTTCAACCGCATCGGCGCCACCACCACCGACGTACAGTCCGAGATCAACGACTTCAACCCGGGCCTCTACGCCACCTTCGGGCGCTTCGACCCGTGCCCCAGCAACGACGACTGGTTCCACTCCGAGCTGCTGTTGATCTGGGCGAACAACCCCGCCTACAGCGCCATCCCCTTCTTCCACTACATCTGCGAAGCCCGCTACAACGGCAGCGAGGTTGCGCTGATTGCGCCGGACTACAGCCCCTCGGCGATGCACTGCGACCATTTCGTGCCCGTCCAGATCGGCTCGGATGCGGCCCTGGCCCTCTCCATGTGCCGCGTCATCGTCGACGAGGGGCTGATGGACGAGGCCTTCGTGCGCGAGCAGACCGACCTGGCCCTGCTGGTGCGCTGCGACGACGGCCGCTTCCTGCGCCAGTCCGACCTTCAGGAGGGCGGCTCCGAAGTCGTCTTCCAGCTCTTCGACCGCGTCGCCGGCCGGATCGTCGAGGCACCGCGAACCCTCGACCTGGGCGCACTGGAGCCTGCGCTGGAGGGCCGCTACCGCGCCACGCTGCGCGACGGCAGCGAGGTGGAGGTGGAGCCGGCCTTCGTGCGCCTGCGGCGCCGCCTGGAGGACTACGCGCCGGAGGACGCCTCGGCCATCTGCGGCGCCAATCCGGAGGTGATCCGCCAGCTGGCGCGCAAGGCCGCGCGCTCGCGCACCCGGATCCTGCTGGGTTGGACGACGGGCAAGTCGTACCACGGCGATCTGATGGAGCGCGCCATGTGCCTGCTCCTCGCGCTGACGGGAAACTGGGGCAAGAAGGGCACCGGCATCCGCAGCTGGGCGGTGGGGATGTTCGACGGTCCGTTCCTGCTGGGCAGCAAGCCCCGCACCGGACAGGACGCAACCCGGGAGATGTCCAACGCCCAGACCGCGGTCCTGGACGCCATGCGCGCCCAGGACCCGACCCTGACCGAGGAGATCGTGGTGGCGGAGCTGGGCTACGGCGGCGCGCTGCCCATGGGCGCCGTCCCCTCCGCCTTCTTCTGGTACCACCACTGCGGCTACGCCGAGACCTGGAACCGGGCCAGCTGGAACGACCCCTCCATGCGGCGCTCCCTGTCCGAGTACATCGAGGAGGCCACCGAGAAGGGTTGGTGGCAGGGCCAGGCGCGGCCGTCACCGGACACGCCGCCCCGGGTGCTCTTCGAGATCGGCGGCAACTTGCTGCGACGCCAGCGCGGCGGCCAGCGCATGCTGCTGGAGCATCTGTGGCCCAAGCTTCGCATGATCGTGTCCGTGGACTGGCGCATGAGCACCACGGGGCTCCATTCGGACATCGTGCTGCCTGCAGCGCAGCACTACGAGAAGCCGAACTTTCCCTACACGACGCCCGACGTCATGAACCTCACGCTCTCCGACCGCGCCGTCGAGCCGCAAGGGGAGGCGCGCTCGGAGTGGCAGATCACGCTGATGCTGGCCCGCAAGCTGGCCGAGCGCGCGAAGGCACGTGGACGGGTGGAGCTACAGAAGCCGAACGGCGAGACCGTCCGCCTGGACACGCTCTACGAGGACCTCTCCTTCGACGGCGCGCTGGCCGACGACGACGCGGTGATCGACGAGATGGTGCGCGACTCGGCGGTGCTGGGAAACATTCCCGCCGACACCACCCTGGAGTCCCTGCGCGAGACGGGCTGGGTGCGCTTCACGGGCTGGGGGCGCTCACCCATGGCCCTGGCCCAGGCCTCGGACCTGCTGCCGGACGAGACGCATTCGCCCTTCCGCTGGCAGACGGAGAAGAAGGAGCCGTTCCCCACCCTGACCCGGCGCGCCCAGTTCTACATCGACCACGAGTGGTTCCTGGAGGCCGGCGAGGAGCTTCCGCTGCACAAGGACGCACCGGCACAGGGAGGAGATCATCCCTTCGAGATCACCAGCGGCCATCCCCGCTGGAGCGTCAACTCCATGAACAGCACCAACAAGGTCATCCTGGGCACGATCCGGGGCGAGCCCGTGGCGCACATCAACGACGGTGACGCCGCCGAGCGCGGCATCGAGAACGGCGCGCCCATGCGGGTCTTCAACGACCTGGCCTCGGTGACCGTGCAGGCGCGGGTGACGCCGGCGGTGAAGCCGAAGCAGCTCATCATGTACAACGGCTTCGAGCCGTATCAGTTCAAGGGCTGGCAGGACTTCTCGAACATCGAGCCGGGGATGGTGAAGTGGCTGCACTTCGCCGGAGGCTACGGCCACCTGCGCTATCGCGCCCTGCACTGGCAGCCGGTTCCCATCGACCGCGCCGTGCGCGTGGACATCGCGGCGGTCGAAGGCTGAGCTGCGATCCGGGGCGGCCTCAGAGCGGAACGCCCCAGTCTGCGAGGACGGCGCGCAGGCGCTCCACGTCCACGCTCGCCGCCGGTACGTCGTCGTCGCAGATCTGCCGCGCCGCCGCCGCCACGGCCTGCCCCTCCAGCATGCAGGGCCCGATCACGCGAACCGAGCCGAAGGCCCCGCTGTCGGCAGAGAGGCAGCGGCCGGCGACCATCAGGTTGGCGAAGCCGCGAGGCACCAGACAGCGGAACGGGATCGCGTAGGAGGCGCCCGCGTCGAGGAACGTCCAGGAGGTGAGCCCGCCCTCCACGTGGCGCTCCACGGGCCAGGCGCAGCGGCCGATGCCGTCCTCGAAGTCGCGGGCGCCCAGCACGTCGTCTCCGCGCAGCGTGTACTCGCCCACGATCTTGCGCGTCTCCCGAACGCCCAGGCGCGAGGCGGTATCCGCCAAGAAGGCGTCGGCGAAGCCGGGGACCCTGCGTTTCACGAACTCCGCCAGGCGCACGGCCTGGGCGCGTCCCTCCAGCTCCGCGAAGCTGAGCTCCTCCTCCACGGCGGCGTCCACGGGTCGCCCGGCGAACTCCACCCGGGAGAGCGCCACCATCACCTCGCCCGGGCGGCCGGTGGGGATCAAGTTGCCGCTGCGCCGCGGAAGACGCTCCGCCTCGAAGTGCGCTTCCAAGATGTTGGGGAGCTCCACAATCGCGGCCACGGCCTTGCCCACGTCCACGTTCTGCATGGTGAACATCATCGAGGGGTACTGCAGCGTCTCGCCTTGCAGGGTCTCCGCCCCCGCCAGGCGGGAGAGGACGGCGTCGCCGCTGGCGTCCACGTAGACCCGCGCACGCAACCCGATCCGCCCGCCGCGCGTGTCCACGACCACGCCGCGGATCTCCCCGTCTTCGACCACCACGTGCGTCAGACGCGAGTGCAGCCGCACGCGCAGCCCGGCCTCCCCGCGCACCCGCTCCTCCAACAGGTGCTTCACGCCCATGGGCACGTAGGGCAGCACGGCGGTGTCGTGATACGGGATGGGCCCGATGGCGTGGCCGCGGGAGAGCAGTCCCTGGGCCATCTCCAGCGGAAACCCGCCCACCGTGGGAACGACGTCGCCGCCCGGACCCTTCACGTAGAACCCGCAGTACGTCCCCACGCTGCCGCCGGTGCTCATCCCACCCAGGTGGGGCATCTCCTCCACCAGCCCGGTGCGCAGGCCGAGGCGCCCAGCGCTGACCGCCGCCGCCACGCCGGCCGAGCCGCCGCCCACGACCAGAACGTCGAGCTCCTCCTGGAGCTCCAGCTCCTCCGCGGGAATCGAAATCGTGCTCACGGGACGCCTCCTCTCGGGCCGCCGGCGGGGCCGACCCAATGGAAATACAGCGGCGCTCCGGGCCAGTCAATCGCGCTGGGCCTTTGGGTCTCGAAGTCTGGGAACCTTCCGTCATGCCTGCTCTCAGAGGGATCGCGGGCCAGCCGGACCCGAAACGTTTCTCCGCCAGATCACTTGCGATATCACTCGAACGTCCCAGGCGATCAGACCCCTTTGCGACTCGTGAGAGGATGCGGCATGGACGAGGCCAGCGATTACCCCGACCCGAACTGGACGATCCTCTTCGTCTGCTGGCTGCTGGTCACGGCGGCCACGCTCGGCAGTCTCTTCTTCAGCGAGGTCATGGGCCTGCCGCCCTGCTCGCTGTGCTGGTACCAGCGGATCTTCATGTTCCCGCTCCCCATCCTCTTGCTGATGGGGCTCTTCCCGCTGGATGCGAAGGTCGTCCGCTATGCCCTGCCGCTGGCTCTGGCGGGCTGGGCCATCGCCGCCTATCACACGCTCTTGCAGCTCGGAGTCATCCCCGAGAGCGCCGCCCCCTGCAGCCAAGGCGTCTCGTGCTCGTCCGCGTACCTGGAGCTATTCGGCTTCGTATCGATCCCCGTGTTGTCGCTGCTAGCGTTCTCCAGCGTAGTGGGATTGCTGATATTTCTAAGCAGGAGGCTTCTCCGATGAAGAAGCAACACATCGCGCTCCTCGGAGCGGCGGGGCTGATGCTCGCGTTCGTGATCGCAGGCTTCCTCTACAAGGGCCAGCGCGCCGAAGAGCTCGGCAGCATGGCCCAGAGCAGCGGCTCGCCGTTCTTGAGGGAGCACGCACCGAGCATGGGTCCCGCCGATGCGAAGGTGGTCATCGTCGAGTTCTTCGACCCGGCCTGCGAGACGTGCCGGGTCTTCGCGCCCGAGGTCAAGAACCTGCTCTCGCAGCATGCGGGCAAGGTGCGGCTCGTCCTGCGCTACGCCCCCTTGCACCAGGGCTCGGATACCATGGTGAAGATTCTCGAGGCGGCGCGGATGCAGGGCAAGTACTGGAAGACGCTTCAGGTGATGTTCGACACCCAGCCTGAATGGGCGAGCCACCATCGCCCGCAACCGGACAAGATCTGGGCGTTCCTGCCCTCCACCGGATTGAACATCGAAGCGGTCCGCCGTGACCTGAACGATCCCAGGATCCTCGAGATCGTGCGGCAGGACATCGAGGACGCCAAGACCCTGGGCGTGCGCAAGACGCCCGAGTTCTTCGTCAACGGCAAGCCGCTGCCGAGCTTTGGGCTGACCCAGCTGCAGGAACTCGTGGCGGCGGAGGTCAAGGCGAACTACTGATTCTCTTGCCGCCGTCAGCAGCTGCGTTTCGACCTGCCGCTGGAGTCCTTCGCCTCGGGCGATGTGAAGCAGGTCCGCACCGTGGCCCGATCCGACTCGACCCCTACCCCGCCGGAGGTCCAGAAGGCCCTCGAGAAGCAGGGCGTCAGGATCGAGTAGGGGTGGCTCCCGGGCAGGTGCTCGAGGCGGTCGCTGGCGCGGCCGATCCAACGGAAATACAGTGG
>JAFDET010000013.1 GCA_019310195.1 Deltaproteobacteria bacterium | reverse complement strand
GCGGCCAGAGCGGCCCAGCGAGCACCGCCGAAGCGGCGATCGTGGGCTACCAGCACGGGCCCCACCGCCCGGGTGGCGCCCAGCCAGGCGGCGACCCCGGTCACCGCGGCCGCCACGCGCCGGTCGTGCAGCTCGTCGCCCAGGATGCCCCGCCATCCGCTGGTTCCGAAGCGGATCGGCCCGGGGCGTGTCGCCGCGCTCACGTACCCGCGAGCTTCTCGCGGAGCTTGCGATAGACGATCGGCGGGACGAACGCGCTGACGTCGCTGCCGAAGCGGATCAGCTCCTTCAGCCGCGACGAGCTGACGTAGAAGTACTTCTGGCTCGTCATCATGAAGACCGTCTCGAGATCCGGATACAGGTGCTTGTTCATCAGCGCCATCTCGAACTCGTACTCGAAGTCCGACATGGCCCGCAGCCCGCGGATGACCACGCGCGCCCCGACCTGCTGGGCGTAGTCCACGAGCAGGCCCTCCACGACGTCGATGCGGATTCCCGGCACATCGCGCAGCACTTCCTTGAGGATCCCGACGCGCTCCTCGGTGTTGAAGAGGCCGCTCTTGGACACGTTGGTGGCCACCGCCACGATCAGCTCGTCGAAGACCGAGCGCGCGCGCTCGATGATGTCCAGATGACCGTTGGTCACGGGGTCGAAGCTCGCCGGGAAGACCGCGAGCGGCATTCCTCCGGATCGGGACGTCATCAGTCGTCGGCCTCCCTGGCGGCGCGATCGGGCGGCTCGGGCCCGAAGCGCGCGATCAGCGTGTCTCCGTAGCGCCGTTGGTCGCGCAGGACCAGCCCGTCCACGGGCGTCACAGGATGACGCCGGGAGCCCTCGAGCACCACCTCCGCCTCGGGCGCCAGCAGCTCGCCCGCCACCAGGCCCGCCAGGGCGCGCGGAGCCTCGTCGGACGCATAGGGTGGGTCGAGGAGAACCAGGTCGAAGCGCTCGCCGGCGCGGCTCAGGCGGCGCAGCACGGCGCTTGCTTCGCCGCGGATCACCCGGGCGGGTCCCGACCGATCGTTCAGCTCCAGCTGCACCAGGTTGCTGCGCAGCACCGCCAGCGCGGCTCGGGATCGCTCGACGAAGACTGCGGCCGAAGCACCCCGGGACAGCGCCTCGATGCCCAGGGCGCCGGTCCCCGCGTACAGATCCAGTACCCGGGCGCCTTCCAGGTTGCCCAGAGCGGAGAAGAGGGCCTCGCGAACCCGGTCGGCCGTGGGTCGAACCCCCACACCCGGCGCGTCGGCGAGACGCCTGCCCCCGAAACGTCCGGCGATGACCCTCATGACCGCGTACACGGAAGCCTACCTGAACCGGAGACGTGTGACGCCATGGTGCGGGCTGCTACCGTCGCGAGACACCGCGTCGCGGAGGGGCGAACGCAATCCCGTGCGCCGTCTCCGCGACGCGTCGTAAGAGGAACTGCAGTCATGGCCACAGCACAAGTTGAGCGACAGAAGCGGAAGTTGAAGGAACGGCTGGCGCAGATTCGCGGGGATCGCTCCCAGCGTCAGTTCGCGCGCGACCTGGGAGTGTTTCAGCAGAACGTCAACCGCTACGAGAACGGCACCACGCCGCACACAGACTTCCTGATCACCCTTGCCATGAAGGAGGGCATCTCCATCGACTGGCTGCTCCTGGGCAAGGGCAAGATGCGCCGCGGCCGCTAAGCGAACGCCGGACAAAATAGGAAACCAACTACCCACCACCCAGGAGCCGCTGCCGAGCCTGCGCGCTCGCGCGCAGGCAACGGGCAGCGTAGCCGGGGGTGGGCGCGGCGGAATTCCGCGGATCGAGGTCCTGGGGCATGGATCTTGCTCTCTCCTCACGCTGGGGACGGGCGGATCGCCACCTCTGGGGATCGCGGGAGCGGAGCATGCTGGGCCCTCTGGCCGTCGTCGTCATCGTCCTCACGAGTCTGGATCACTTCACGACCTGGCTCTGCCTGACCCAGCCCGTCGAAGGCTGGAGCGTCACCGAAGCGAATCCGCTCTCGGACTTCCTCTTCAGCGAGTTCGGCCTGCTGCAGGGCCTCGCGCTGGACAGCGCCGTGACCTTGGCGCTGCTGCTGATGCTGCTGCGCACGAACCTGCTCTCCAGGCGCGCCAAGACGGCCAGCCTGGCTCTCCTGATGGCGACCACCGGTTACGCGGTGGTCAACAACCTGCAGGCGGTCCGGGCCCTGGGCCTGTGGCCCGGGGGGATCAGCTAGATGGGCGCCCGTCTCCGCCTGGCCGCGCTGGCCCTGGCCGGCGCGTCGATGCTCTCGCTGCACGTGCCCGCCGCGCCGCAGCCCGCACCGCCCGCACCGCCGCTGGCCGCGTTGCCCGGCGCCGTGCCGCCGGACGTAGCCCTGGTCCGCTCCCACCTGGAGCGGCAGCGCACCGGCCTGGTGGGCGCTGAGCTCGACGCACTGTCGCGCACGATCGTGAAAGAGGCGCGCCGGCACGAGCTCCCCGTCGACCTGGTACTGGCCGTGATGCACGTGGAGAGCCGCTTCCACGCCTTCGCCGTCTCCCCCGTGGGCGCCCTGGGCCTCATGCAGATCCTGCCCGCGACCGGCCGCGAGCTGGCCTCGCAGCAGGGCATTCCCTGGTCCGGCCCGCAGACGCTCTTCGACCCCGAGGCCAACGTGCGTCTGGGTGTCGCGTACCTGAAGTGGCTGAAGGGCCGCTACGGCCGCATCGACGTGGCCCTGGCCGCCTACAACTGGGGCCCGGGACGCATCGATCGCAAGCTGCGCGCCGGCCGACCGGTTCCCGCCGGCTACGCCAGCGACGTGCTGGCGGTCTATCGCAGCCGGCCTACTTCGTAACCCGCTAACGGGCCGCCCGCTCACGCCGCGAGAGGGCCGCCGCGAAGCCGTCCAGCGCATCCATGGCCGGCTCGTCGCCGCGCGTGTGACCGTTGGAGATTACGGAGAACACCAGCACTCCGTAGGGGGAGTCGGCGTAGCCCGACAGTGCGGTCACACCGTCCAGCAGGCCGGTCTTGGCCCGTACGCCGTCCGGACTGCCCTCCATGCGCTCCTTCAGGGTGCCGTCCCGCGCCGCGATGGGCAGCGCCGCCATCAGCTCGGGTCCGAAGCGGAACGAGTCCCGCGCGACCTGCAGCGCCTGCACCAGGGTGCGCGGAGCCACCCGGTTGGCTCGCGCCAGGCCGGAGCCGTCCACACCCTGGAAGCCGCTCAGATCCAGGCCCAGCCGCTCCAGGCTCGCGCGCACCGCGCGCCGCCCGTTCTTCCAACTGCCCGCCTCGCCAGTAGCCGCGCGCCCCAGGCCCTTCACCAACATCTCACCGATCGGGTTGCTGCTGTACTTCATGAAGAGCGCCACCACCCGACCCAGCGAATCGCCCTCGAAGTCCAGCAGCTCCACCGCGTCCGCCGGCACCGCCGCGGGGCGCAGGGGGCCGCCGACCGACACGCCCACCGCTTCGAGCTGCATGCGCAAGACGCCGCCTGCGTAGAGAACCGGGTCGGCAACGCTGCGCCAGACGGTCTCGGGCTCGCCGCCCTGCGGCACCGCGCCCCTCACGACCCAGGTCTCCGCAACCTCGGTCTGCGCAACGCGATCCACCAGCAGCTTGGCCGGCGTGCGAGCGCCACGCGTCCGGACACCCGCTTGAAGCCGCAGGGTGCTCACGGGCGGATCCACACGGGCCCGCGCGCTCGAGCCGGACGTCGATCCGGGCCGCACCTCCACGGCGAAGGCGCCGAAGTTGGCGGCCAGTGCCGAGACCGGCGCGTGGTAGGCGCGGCTCGAGATGTTCCCCCACTTCGGATGCCAACGGCGGTCGTCGAAGGCCGTGTCGTCCAGCAGGATGGCTCCGTCCACGCGGCGCAGCCCCGCGCGCTGCAGGTCGGCCGCCAGACGCCACCACTGCTCCGACGTGAGCGACGGATCGCCTCCGCCCTCCACGGCCAGCCAGCCTACGGTGCCTTCCGCGTCGGGTGCGCGGTCCGCCCACACCCGGGTGGTGAAGCGATGGCTGGGGCCCAGGCTCTCCAGGGCCGCGAGCGCCGTCAGGATCTTCAGGTTCGAGGCGGGCACCAGCGCCCGCCCCGCGTCCCGGTCGAACAGCGTCGCGCCGTCGTCGGCACGCACGACCAGCGCCGAGACCTTCGCGCCCCGCAGACCCGGGTGGCGCAGGGAGGCCTCCAGGCGCGAGGCCAATGCGGCGTCGCCGCGCGCGCCCGAAGCCGTCGCCAGCGCCCCGAGAAAGAGGAACGCCACACGCGCTCGCACCCTCATGGGGTCACTCCAAACAGACCTTCGCCGGGGGGTGGTTGACGGCCGCGAGCTTATCCGGGAGCCTCGCTTGCGGCAACGCGCCGCCCCCCCCCAACGGCGCCGGGGGTTTCGCGCTGAACGCCGTCTTTCTCATCCTGATCGTGGGAGCCGTGGTCGTGGCCGCCTTCAGCGGCCGCATGGAGCCCACGTACCAGGCGCTGCTGGGTGCGCCTCGCGACGCCGTCGACCTGGTGATCGGGCTCGTCGGCGGCATGATCCTGTTCCTGGGCCTGCTCAACGTGGCACGGGAGGGCGGTCTCCTCGGCTGGCTGGCCCGGCGGCTCCACCCCGTCATGCGGCGGCTCTTCCCCGACGTTCCTGCCGATCACCCGGCCATGAGCGCGATGATCCTGAACATCGCCGCGAACATCCTGGGCCTGGGCAACGCGGCGACCCCCTTTGGCCTGAAGGCCATGGTGGAGCTGCGCAAGCTCAACCCGCGACCCGGGGTCGCATCCGACTCCATGGCGCTGTTCCTGGCCATCAACACCTCGAGCGTCACGCTGATGCCGCCGCTGGGAACCATGTTGGTGCGAGAGGCCGCCGGCTCGGCGGACCCGCTCGCCTTCTGGATCCCCACGGTGATCGCCACGAGCTGCTCCACCGTGGTGGCGGTGTCGACGTGCCTGCTGCTGCGCAAGCTGTGGGCGGCGCGCGGCTGGGACGACGCCGAGGGAGCCCTGCCCGAGGACGCCGAAGAGTACGAGGTGGCTGGAGCCGCCGCCGACACCCACATCCCGGAAGGTCCCTCGGAGCCGCCCTCCCCGGCCCGACGGCTGCTGGTCGTAGGCGTGGCGCTGGCCCTGCTGCTGGCCCTGGGCCTCGAGGTACAACGCCTGATGGCGACGCCCGACGGCTCGCTGGGCGAGATCGTGCGCTCGTGGTTGCTGCCGCTGCTGGTGGTCTTCTTCCTGCTGGTGGGCGTCTCCGGTCGGGTCAAGGTCTACGAAGCCGCGGTGGCCGGTGGCCGCGAGGGTCTCGAGGTGGCGGTCCGGATCGTCCCCTTCCTGGTGGTGATCCTCTCGGCCGTGGCCATCTTCCGAGCCTCGGGGGCCCTGGATCTGATGATCGCCGGGCTGGATCCCATGACCCGAGCCATCGGCCTGCCCGCGCAGGCACTGCCCATGGCCCTGCTGCGCCCGCTGTCGGGCTCGGGATCCTTTGGGGTGATGAGCGAGATCCTCAACAGCCAGGGGCCCGACTCCTTCGTGGGCCTCCTGGTCAGCACCTTCCAGGGCTCGACCGAAACCACCTTCTACGTGCTGGCGATCTACTACGGCGCCGCCCGGGTCCGTGCCGGGCGTTACACCCTGGCTGCGTGCCTGGCCGGCGACGTTGCCGGAATCGCTGCAGCCACGGTGGCTTGCCACATCTTCTTCGACTGATTCATGACCCCTGCTCCGGACCCGTCCATTCCCGAAGAACGGCTTCTGCGCCTGGCCCGCGAGGGCCTCGGCCGCGGCATCGTGCGGATCGAGCCGCTCTGCGCCGGTCTGGGGCTGCGCCGCTTCCTGCGCCTCCACCTGGACGGGCCGCCGGGAACGGCGATCGCCCGTATCGAAGCCCCGGAGGACCCGGCCGGACGGCCCGCCGGCGTAGCGCCGGAGCCCCCGCTGGAGCCTCTGCGAACCCATCTCGAGCAGGCCGGGCTGCCCGTACCCGCTTCCTACGGGTGGGACGCCGCCGCGGGAATCGACCTGCTCGAAGACGTGGGCGAGGTCTCGCTGCGGCGGGCCGCCGCGGAGGCGTCGCCCGAGGAACGGCGCGCCCTCTACGCCGAGGCCTGCAGCCTGATCCCCAGGCTGCAACGGGTCGCGGACCCCGGCGACTTGCCGGCGTTTCGACGGCGGCTGGACTCGGCGCAGCTGGCCTACAAGGCGGACCTCTTCGCACGCTACGGGTTGGGACGCCCGGCGACCCCGGCAGAGACCCGGGTCGTGGCCGAGGCCTTCACGCGGGTGGCCGAGGTGTGTGACAAGTCGCCTCAGCGGCTCTCCCACCGGGATTTCCAGAGTGAGAATCTGCACACCCGGCCCGGCACGCGAGGCCCTACGCTGGTGATGATCGATCTCCAGGGGGCATTCATGGCGCCCCCGGAGTACGACGCCGTATGCCTGCTTCGCGACTCCTATACGGAACTCTCCGACGCGGAAGTGACCGCACACGCGGCGCAGGTCCGGGCCGTGCTGCCCGATGCACCCGACCCCGACGAGTTCGCGCTGCGCTTCGACCTGCTGACCCTGACCCGCAAGGGCAAGGACCTGGCGCGCTACCGCTATGCCATCGCCGAGCGCGGCGACAGCCGCTACCGGGACTGCGTCGGCCCGGCGCTTCGCGCACTCCGGAGCGCAGCTCCGCGCGCCGCGCGGCGCGACCCGCAGCTCGCCGCGCTGGCGGAGCTGATCGCGGGCCTCGAGGAGGGGTCGGCGTGAGGGCCATGATCCTGGGCGCCGGCCTGGGCACCCGACTGCGGCCGCTCACGGACCTGCGGCCCAAGCCCGCCCTGCCCGTCCGCGGGCTCCCGGTGCTGGCTTACACCCTGGCGCTGCTGGCCCGCCACGGCGTGCGCGAGGTGGCCATCAACCTGCACCACCTGCCGGATCAGGTACGGGAGGTCGCCGAACGCTACCGGCCCGAAGGCATGGCGCTGTACTTCTCCCACGAGCCCGAGCTGCTGGGCACCGGCGGAGGAATCCGCCAGCTGGCCGCCTTCCTGCGCGAGAGCGACCCCTGCCTGGTGCTGGCGGGGGACATGATTCTGGACGCGGACCTGGAGCGGCTGCTGGCCGTCCACCGCGACCGTGAAGATTCGGTGACGCTGCTGTTGCGGGCCGATCCCCGCGCTGCGAACTTCGGAACGATCGGAATCGATTCGGGGGGTTGCGTGCGGCGGATCGCCGACCGATTCGATCTGGGGGGCGAAGCGAGTTCCGGCGTGTACGCACACGCGACGCTGGTGCGGGCCGACGCCCTCGATGGCCTGCCCCCACGGCGAAGCTTCGGCCACCTGGACGACTGGCTGATGCCGCGGCTCGCCTCTGGGGCGACCGACGTAGGAGCACTGCTGTTGGATGCGTCCGAGTGCGTGTGGGAGCCGGTGGGGACGCTGGGCGAGTACCTGGCGGCGAATCTGCGCCCCCACGTGCTGCGCTACCTGGACGCGGATGCCCGGGCGCGGAGTGAGGGTGTGCGGATCGAGGCGGACCTGGTGATCGGCGCCGGCGCACGGATCGGCCGGGAGGTCCGCCTGGAGCGGGCCGTGGTCTGGGATGGGGAGTGTGTGCCCGACGGCTTCCAGGGTAGCGACGGCATCTTCGCGGGCGGCCGTTTCCACCCCTGCGCGGGGGCCGAAGCAAGTGCGGGAGAAGGCAATGCCTGAGGTGATCTTCGTCGGAACGAGTGATGCGTTCGGCGCCGGGGGCCGGCGCCAGACCGCCATCCTGGTGCGCAGTAGCGAGGGCTCGCTGCTGCTGGACTGCGGCCCCACCACCTGCTCGGGCCTCGCGGACCTGGGCATCAGCCGGGACGAGGTGGACGCCATCGCCATCTCCCACTACCACGGCGATCACTTCGGAGGCGTGCCCCTGTTCCTGCTGGCGGCCCGCTACGAGGACCGGCGCACCAAGCCGCTGCGCATCGTGGGCCCCCCCGGCATCGAGCAGCGCATGCGGGATCTGGCGGTGGCCATGTCGCACCCGTTCGACGCCCCCGACTGGAGCTTCCCCATCCTGTTCACCGAGCTGGAGCCCGGCGTCGAGACGGGTGTCGGCCCCGCCGCCATCCGCCCGTTTGCGGTCCACCACAATCCGGACGTCCAGCCCTGCGGGTTCAGCGTCGAGGTCGACGACAAGCGCATCGTCTTCTCCGGCGACACGGGCTGGTTCGACGAGCTTCCCCAGCACGTGCAGGGAGCCGACCTGTTCATCTGCGAGTGCACCTACTACGACCGCGACTACCCGTACCACTTCAGCTACGTGGACCTGCAGCCGCTGGCCGAGCGACTCGACGTGAAGCGGCTGATCGTCACCCATCTGGGGAGCGAGATGACCGACCTGCGCGGACGGCTCGACATCGAAACCGCCGACGACGGCACAAAGATCGAGGTCTGAGGGCCGGCCCTTAGAGACGCGGCAGTCCGGAGCGGCCGGGAACCAGCTCGCCCAGGATGCGCGCTCCCGCGGCCCCAGTGGTGCGGGGCAGGTGGTTCGGGATCCCCAAGAGCGCGTTGCGACCCATCAGCGAGAAGGCCATGGCCTCGGCGGCCGCAGCCGGAACACCCACCGCGTCCATGGGCTCGACGACGCTCCCGGGCAGGGCCCGTCCCAGGGCCTCCATCAGGGCCGGGTTGCGGACGCCCCCGCCCCCCACCAACAGGCGATCCGGCGCTCCGCCCAGGAAGTCCCGGCACGCGGCCGCCACCGAGTTGGCGGTGAACGCCACCAGCGTGGCCAGCAGGTCTTCGTCGGGTCCGTTCCATTCGGCCGCCAGGGCCTCGGCCTCGGCCAGGCCGTAGCGCTCCCGCCCCGTGGATTTGGGCGGCGGGCGGCGCAGGAACGCATCGTCCAGCAGTCGGGCCAGCAGTGCCGGGTCCACCCGCCCGCGCCGCGCGCCGGCGCCGTCGCGGTCGCAGCGCTCGCGGCCGCCGCTGCGCACCGAAACCACGCCGTCCAGGAGCGCGTTGGCGGGCCCGACGTCGAAGGCCACTACATCGTCCGCGGCTGCGCCGGCCGGGAGGCCCGTCACGTTGGCGATGCCGCCCAGGTTGAGCACCACGCGGCGCTCGTCGGGCGAAGCCATCAGCGCGTGGTGGAAGAAGGGCGCCAGCGGGGCGCCCTCGCCGCCCGCTGCCACGTCGCGCGTCCGGAAGTCCGCCACCGTCGCCAGTCCGGTGCGCTCGGCGATCACCGAGGGATCCCCGATCTGCAGCGTGGCGCGCAGCTCCGGGTGGTGAGCGACGGTCTGGCCGTGGGAGGCCACGGCCTGGACCTCGTCCAGCGCCAGATCGGCCTGGGCGGCCACGGCTGCAGCGACGCTCGCGAAGCGCTCGCCCAGCTCGACGTCCAGGACGGCCAGCTCGCGGAGCGCCGCCCCGGCCTCGACCCGGCCGGCGGCCAGGGCGTGGATGCGCTGCTGGAGCTCGCCCGGCATCGGCTCCTCGCGGAAGGCCAGCAGCCGGAACGGGCGCGCAGCCGGCCCGTCGGGCCACTCCACCAAGGCCGCATCCACGGCGTCGGCCGAGGTGCCCGACATCAGCCCGATCACGCGCACGCGCGCAGCATAGACCGTTGACAGCCCTGGGGCGCACCCCGATATTCCGCGGCCCGTCCCCCACGCCCTAGGAGACCCCCAGCGATGACCGACGACTCGCGAGCCCAGGGCGGACTGATCTGCGTGGCCGTGGTGGTCGTGGGGGCCCTCTTCGCCGTGGGCCTGCTGCGCGAGAGCTACTGGGCTCTGGCGCTGCCCGTGGCCGTCCTCACCTTCTTCGGGCTGGGCCTGGCCTTCTGGGTGGGCTGGACCATTGCCACGATCCAGGTCGAGCCGGAGCCCGAGGCGACGGAAGAGCCGGAGGTCCCGCCCTCGGAGGGGGCGGCCTAGGAGCCTGACCGTGCGCATCGCGCTCCTCACCTATCGCGGGAATATGTACTGCGGCGGCCAGGGCATCTACGCCGCCCACCTGGCCCGCGAATGGCACCGCCAAGGCCACCAGGTCCACGTCATCGCCGGCCCGCCGCTGCCGGCCCTGGACCCCGAGATCCCGCTCCACGTGGTGGAGAACGAGAACGTCTTCGGCGTCGAGCATCCGGACTGGGCGCACCGGCCTGCGCCCCTGCGCCTGCTCCAGCCGCTCAACCTGTGGGAGCTGGGCGTCTCGCGCTTCGGGGTGTTCCCCGAGATGCAGACCTTCGGCCTGCGTCTCCTGCTGCGCTGGAAGGCGCTGCAGCAGAAGCACCGTTTCGACATCGTCTTCGACAACCAGTGCCTGTCGTGGGGGCTGCTGGGCATCCAGGCCAGCGGCGTGCCCGTGGTGTCGGTGATCCACCACCCGCTGCACATCGACCGCGAGGCGGACTACGCCATCGACCCGTCCCTGCGCATGAAGGTGAAGCGCACCCTCTACTTCCCGCTCTTCATGCAGCAGTTCGTGGCCCGCCGCCTGGCCCGTATCGTCACGGTGAGCGAGGCGTCTCGCCAGGAGATCCAGCGCCACTTCGGGATTCCCGAGAAGAACGTGGACGTGGTGTACAACGGCACGGACCTGGAGACCTTCCGGCACCTGCCCGACACCCCCGTAGAGACCGACCTGCTCTTCGTCGGCCGCACCGACGACCGCAAGAAGGGCATCGGCACCCTGCTCGAGGCCATGACGCACCTGCCCGAGCACGTGACCCTCAAGATCGTCGATGGGCGCATCGGCGAGCGCAGCCTGGTCACCCGGCTGCTGCGTCGCTACCGGCTGGGCGACCGCGTGGTGATCCAGCGCCGGATGCTCACGATTCCCGAGCTGGTGAAGGAATACTCCACGGCCCGGGTGGCCGTGGTCCCGTCCTTCTTCGAGGGCTTCGGGTTCCCGGCCAGCGAGGCCATGGCGTGCGGACTGCCGGTGGTGGCCAACGCGGCCGGCGCGCTGCCGGAGGTGGTGGGGAGCGACGGCGAAGCGGGCCTGCTGGTCGCACCGCGCGACACCCGCGGCCTGGCCGCCGCTCTGGAGTCGATCCTCCGCGACCCGGCTCGCGCCGAGCGCATGGGGCGCGCCGCGCGCGCCCGGGTGGCGCGCCTGTTCCGCTGGGAGGACACCGCCGCCGGCTTGGTCGGCGTCTTCGAGGACACCCTGCGTGCTGCTCACCGTCGATCTCGAGCGGCTTAGGATCCGCCCCGGCGATCGCGTCCTGGACGCCGGCTGCGGCGAAGGACGCCATTGCTTCGGCGCCTTGGAGCGCGGCGCGAGGGTCGTGGGCCTGGACCTGGATCGGGCCTCCCTGGAGGCGGGCGCCCGCCCCCTGCGCAACCGCGCCGGCGAGCTGAACAGCCTGGGCGCCATGCTCCAGGGCGACGCCTTCCACCTGCCGTTCCAGAACGCGAGCTTCGACCGGGTGATCTGCTCCGAGGTGATGGAGCACGTTCACGACTTCCGCGGCGCCGCCCGCGAGCTGGCCCGGGTGACACGACCCGGTGGGACCCTGGCCGTCACCATTCCCACCGCCACCAGCGAGCACCTGTACCTGCGGCTGGGCGACGACTACTTCGAGAGCCCGGGGGGCCACATCCGCATCTTCCGGCCGCGAACCCTGGCCGAGGGCCTGGCCGCCGCTGGCTTCGCCACCGTCGGAGTCGGGTTCGCCCACGGCCTGCACACCCCGTACTGGGTGCTGCGCTCGGTGATGGGCCTGCCCCGCGCCGACTCGAGCCTGCTGGTGCGCAGCTACCGCCAGTTCCTGATTCTCGCCACGGCCTCGCGCTTCCTGGAGCGGGTCGAGCGCGTGCTGAACCGCATCTGCCCCAAGAGCGTGATCCTCTACGCCGAGCGCCGCGGGGCGGCCGCCTGACCGTGGACCGGAAACCGCTGCGGATCGCGTTCGCGGCCTATCGCGGCAACATGCAGTGCGGGGGCCAGGGCATCTACCTGTGGTTCCTGGCCCGCGAGCTGGCCGCCTTGGGCCACCGCATCGACGTCTACTGCGGCCCGCCCTACCCGGACCCGATGCCCTTCGCCGAGGAGCTTCACGAACTGCCCAACGAGCAGCTCTGGGGCAAGTGGTTCGCCCGGGACTGGTCCGCGTTCTTCCCACGCGAGGACCCGTTCCGTGTGCTCTCGCCGCTCCACTTCTACGAGCTCGGAGCCAGCTACCTCGGCTTCCTGCCCGAACCCTTCGCGTTCAGCGCCCGGGCCTTCCGCGCGTTGACCCGACGCGTACGCGCGGGGCGCCGCTACGACCTGGTCCACGACGTGCAGTGCCTGGGCTGGGGGATGCTGGGCGTGCGGGCCCTGGGCGTCCCCGTGGTCACGACGATCCACCACCCGCTCACCGTGGACCGACGCGCCTCGTTCGTCCGGGACCGCGACGTGCGCGAGGCCGTGGGCACCATGGCGTTCCACCCGGTGGGCATGCAGGCCTTCGTGGCCCGGCGCCTCGACCGCGTGCTGACCTCGTCGGAGAGCAGCGCCGCCACCATCGCCCGGGACTTCGGAGTTCCCCGCGCACGCATCCGCAACGTGTGGAACGGCCTCGACACCGACCTCTTCCGACCCGATCCCGGCATCGAGCGAAGCGACACGGAGCTGCTCTGCATCGGCCGCGCGACGGATCCGACCAAGGGCGTGGGCATCCTGCTGGAGGCCCTGGCCCGACTGCCCGAGCGGGTTCGCCTCACCCTGGTGGACGACGCCAGCCCGGGCAATCCCGCGCGCGGCTGGGCGCGCAAGCTGGGTTGCGCAGACCGCGTGGTGTTGACCGGGCGGATTCCCAACGACGAGCTGGTCCGGCTCTACAACCGCGCCGCCGTGGTCGTTGTGCCCTCCCGCTTCGAGGGCTTCGGACTGCCGGCGGTGGAGGCCATGGCCTGCGGCGCACCGGTCGTGGCCAGCGCGGCGGGCGCGCTGCGAGAAGTGGTGCGCGCCGGCGGCGGGGGCGTCCTGGTCCCCGCGGCCGACCCCGAGGCGTTGGTCCGGGCCCTGAACGCGCTTCTCGACGCCCCGGAAGAGCGCCGCTCGCTGGGCGCCCGCGGCCGCGAACGCGTGGTGGAGCGCTTCTCCTGGCCGCGCATCGCGCGGGCCACGGTCGATGCCTACGGCGAGGTGCTGGACGCCCGCGGCCGTCCGGCCAGGAGCACCACATCCGCGTGGCGCGGCAGCCGCCGCGCCCACGCGCCCAGCGCCTGAACCACGCCCCGCGCAGCCGCGTCCGGGAGCCGCTCCAGCACCCGGCCCCAGCCCGGGAAGCCCCAGCCGAGCGAGATGCCCTCCACCCGCTCGACCTCCAGCGAGCGCCCCGCCTGCTGGAGCATCAGATCCAGGTCGTAGCGGGTGAAGTGATCGCTGGGCACGTCGTACATCCGGCGGCCCGGCCGGATGGCGCCGCCGGCCCGCTCGCGCAGCGTGTCGATCCCGCGGGCCAGCCGACAGGCCGCCGACTCGAAGTTGGCGATGGCCAGGACAACCCACCCCTGCGCCCGGGTGACCCGGGCCATCTCCGCGATGGCGGCTTCGGGCTGATCGAAGTGGTCGAGGGATCCCTTGCAGAGCGCTGCATCGAAGGCCCCGTCGGCAAAGGGCAGCGCATCGGACCACGCCTGGACCAGCCCGGGAATCGGGCCCTCCCCCTCCAGCGCCAGACTGCGCGCCAGGCCCAGCATGCGTGACGACGGCTCCACCCCGACCGCCAGCGCTCCCTGGGCAGCGAGACTGCGCACATCGCCGCCGGGCCCGCTGGCCACGTCCAGGATGCGACTTCCGGGAGCGGGTTCCGTCCACGCCAGCGTGAGGCCGGTCATGCGCGCGAACAGGTACTCGCTGTCCGGTCCCATCCCGGTCGGGATGACGTCGCGCATGTCGCGATCGAGGTCCGCTACTCGCACGGTCCCGAACGGTAGCGGGGGCGAAGGCCCGCGCTACCAGGCCTGCGCCGGACGGCTAGCTGGCCAGGCGGCCCGACACGTAGCTGGCGAGGATCTCGCGCAGACCCGGGTCCACGTCTTGAAAGAGCAGGCCGGCCCGCGAGCCGGACGCATCCGACCAGACCACCTGGCCCGCCAGCTCCAAGGGCAGCCCGATTCCGGGGAGGGGGAACTCCGCCAGCAGCGACGCACCCACCTGGGGAGCGACCCCCTTCAGGCCCAGACCGTCGGCCGAGACGTCGAACGTCGTGGCGCGCACTCGGCCATTGGCCGAGGCGATCTCCACCCACGCGTCCAGGTCGGCACGCGGTGCCTTGCGTCGCTCGTTCACTTCGATCCCCGTCCCTGCCCGATTGTGTGTGCAAGAAGCGTGCGCGTTGCGTGCGGAGCGCCGGCTTCCAACGGAAACGCGGGGTTGGAGCCCGAAGCCTGCCGCGAAACCGGCCGAGCGGTATCCTCTCAACGACTTCATGGCGATTTCATTACCGTCGAAGGGAAATTCCTTTCCCCCGCCCGCCGCCAGGGACCGCCTGCGAGACCTGGCGTCCTTCCGCACGACCTACGTCGCGATCGTCGGGTTCGTCTTCCTTTACGTCTTCAGCGTGCAGGGTGCCGAGAGCCTGCTGCAGCGCCACTACCATCAGGCGGTCCAGCAGACGGCGACCGCCTCGTCCAGCGTGGGCGAGATCCGGCGAGACGTTCGCAGCACGGTGAACGGCTCGGGCTGGGTGCGGATCGCAGGCGTCCTGGTCACGGCCATCGTGCTGGGCGCCGACGGCTCCCCGGTCTATGCCGGCGCCCTGCCCGTGCCCCCGGCGGCCGTGGACCCGGTGGCCCGCGCCCGCGAGGCGGAGCGGATCTTCCCTGTGACGGTGGACGTGACGGTGTCCGTTCCCCACAACTCGCTCCTGGCCAACGGCATCCTGGTCCTCTACGCGGGCGTGCTGCTGACGGGCCTCTACCTCTATCAGGCCGCCGTAACCTCGAGGCAGGAGGCGCTGATGGCGGGGGCCGTATCGGCCCGGGACTCGGCGGCCGAGCGCGCGGGCAAGATCCAGCGCGAACTCGAGGGCGTACGCCGGCGCCTGCGGGCCAAGGGGGTCGCGGAGAACCAGGAGGTCGAAGCGCTGCGCAGCGAACGCGAGGCGCTGCACGAGAAGCTCGAATCCCTGGAACGCCGCGAGGAGGAGCTGCTCTCCGAGCAGGTGTCCGGCGAAGAGGCCCTGAACTCCGAGCACCAGGCGCTGGAAGAGCTGCTGGACGAGGCCCTGGCGGACCTGCAGTCGAAGGACGAGGAGATCGACGGCCTGGAGACGCGCCTCAAGCGGGCCTCCAAGGACGCCGCCGCGGCGGCCGGCACGCGGGCCCGAGATGCCGACGCCCTGAGCCGCCGCCTGCGCACCCTGTACAAGAACCTGGAGGTGGACGACCGGGCGCTGTCCGATCTCGTGGCCCTGGGCGACGAGAGCACCCGTCTGCGCGCCGAGGAGATGCTCAAGCGCCTCTCCGACGACGTGGAGACCGCCGGCGCCCGCCGCAAGGTGGGAGGGCTTCCTCCCGGGATCACCGTGTTCGAGCTGGGCTTCGCCGGCAAGGGCCGCATCTACTACACCCACGGCTCCCAACGCCGGCTGCGCATCCTCCTGGTGGGCGCGAAGAACAGCCAGAAGAAGGATCTGGAGCATTTGAGCCGGATCGAGACGGCGTAGCGCCATCCTTAGGCGGCCGAGCCCCTACGCTCGGCTTCGCCTCGCTGCGCGCCATGGGCGCTGGAGGCGAAACCTGCGCGTTCAGGGCTGCGGGTCGGTGGCTGTCTCTTTGCGGAGGATCGCCTTTAGCTCGCGTTCGTCCCAGGGCTTGGGGAGGACTGCGCGGATGCCGAGGGCTTCTACCTGCTCGGGCGGGATCTCTTCGGGCCAGCCGGTGATCAGGAGGCGGCGGACGGAGGGCCGGCGGCGCACGACTTCGGCCAGCAGCGCCAGCCCACTCATGCCCGGCATCTTCTGATCGGAAACGATCACATCCACCGGCTCCTCGTCGATCAGATGCAGGGCGGCAGCCGGGGTCTGGGCCGTCAGGATGCGGTAGCCCTCGCGGCGCAAGCTGCGTTGCAGCGCGGAGAGGATCCGGGCCTCGTCGTCGACGAACAGCACGGTGGGCGGCGACCCACTCATCCGGCTTCCCCGGCGACGACCTCCTCGCTGGGGGTCAGCGGCAGGATCAGCTCGAAGCTGGCCCCGTGCCCGCTGCGATTCCGCGCGCGGAGCGTACCGCCGTGCTTCTGCACGATGCTGAACGACGTAGAGAGGCCGAGGCCCACGCCGACGCCCACCTCCTTGGTGGTGAAGAACGGGTCGAAGATCCGGTCGAGCTGTTCCGGCGCAATGCCGCAGCCCGTATCGCTGACCTCGATCACCAGGCGGTCGCCGCGCAGCTCGCTCACCAGGTCGATCTCGCCGCGCTCGCCGGTTCCGGCCAGCCGCGTTTCGATCGCTTGATAGGCGTTCACCAGCAGATTCATGAACACCTGCTTGAGCTGCATCGGGTTGCAGCGGATGCGCGGAAGGTCGCCATAGCGCTTCCGCAGCACCACCGAGTGCTTCATCATGCTCCACACGATGTTGGCGGTGGAGTCGAGGCACTGGTTGACGTCCGCCGCGACCCGCTCGTCGCGATCCTGACGCGAGAAGTCGCGCAGATCCCGCACGATGTGACGGATCCGCTCGGCGCCCTCCTGGGACTCGCGAATCGCCTTGTCGAAATCCGTCAGCACGTACTCGGCGTCGAGCTCACGCGCCAGTTCCTCCAGGGTCTCGGAGGCGCGGGCCAGCGCCGGGGCGTCGCTCGAGCCGGCCGCTTTGCGCAGGTCGCCCACCTGGGTCCAAAGCCGCCGCACGTCGCCCAGGTACTCGGCCATCTGGAAGAGGTTGGCGTGGATGAACCCCATGGGGTTGTTGATCTCGTGGGCCACGCCTGCGGCAAGCTGCCCGATGGAGGCCATCTTCTCCGTCTGCAGCACCTGCCGCTGGAGCAGCGTGATCTCGGTCAGGTCCTGGAAGATCGCCACGGCGCCCAGCCGGGTGCCGTCGGCGTCCACCAGCGGCGCACAGGAGATGCCCACGGGTATCGCCCTGCCGTCGGCCCGAGCCAGCATGGTCTCCGCTCCGCGGAAGCGGGATCCCTCGGCCAGGGTCCGGGCCAACAGTCCACCCTGGACGTGGGCGGTGGAGAACCAGTCCCAGACCGAGCGCCCGCGCAGCACGCCGCCAGGCTCGCCCAGGATCTCTGCCGCCATGGCGTTGGCGAACGTCACCGCGCCTTCGGTGTCCACGACGAGCAGCGCAGAGTTCAGGTTCTGGATGATGTTCTCGTTGTAACGCTGCAGATCCGTGATGCGCCGGGCCAGCGTCTCGCGCTCGGTCACGTCCGCCAGCACCACCAGCAACCGCCCCGCGTCGTCCAGGCGCTGCCCGCGCACGTCGAAGGCCACGGCGCGGCCATCGGAGCCGTGGCCACGCGCGATGGTGGGCGCCGGCGCCTCCCCGGCGGCGACCCGGTCCAGCAGCGTCCCGAAGTCCGCGCTGTCCCACAGGTCCGCCGGGAGCAGCTCCGCCAGCGGGCGGCCCCGCACCCCGGTGCCGAAGGCGCGCCCGAAGGCCGGGTTGGTGGCAACCACCTTGCGCTCGGCGTCCAGCACGGCCAGCGCCGCCGGGATCTCGTTGACGATGGTGGTGTTGAGATTCTCGAGCCAGGCGAGCCGGCGCTCCACCGAGCGCCGTTGGCGGGTGTCCCTGCCGCGGCGAATCTGTTCCAGCGCCGCAGCCGGCAAGGCCTCCAGCGCACCGCCCTCCTCGGCCACGCAGTCCGCCACGCCGAGGCGGAACCAAGCCACGGCATCGGCGTCGCCGGAATCCGCCACTACGGCCACCACGGGCACGCGGGCCGCTCGCGCGGCCTCCAGTGCGCCACTCGCCGCCGCGGGCGGGGATCCGTCCAGGACCAGCAGGTCCGCGTTGCGCACTTCCGCCGCCGCAGCCTCCAGGGATGCAGCCGGCTCCACGCTGGCTTCGCTGCCCAGCCGCGCCAGCGCATCCAGCGTCCGACGCGAATCCCGAACGGGGACGAGCCCGCCGGCGAAGGCCTCGGGCAGGACTACGACGATGCGTACGCGGGATTCGATCTCGCTCACGCTAATCCTCGATCACGCCTGTCCGGGGGGGACGGATCGAAGTTACCCGATCGGCCGCGTGCGCCCAACCCCCGCGCGCTCCGGCGTCAACGGGTGACGCGCGAGCCTGCGGTAGAACGTGCTGCGGCCGATGCCCAGGAGCCGTGCGGCTTCCGTCGCATCGCCCCCCGTCTCGCGCAGCGCGCGCTCCAGCGCCGAGCGCTCGTAGGCCGCCAGAGACAGCGGCAGATCGACGTCCAGGACGCCTCCGGTTCGCACGCCGCCCCGTCGGGCGATGGGGAGATCGGCAAGGCGCAGCCGCGGCCCGGGCGCCAAAGCGAGCGCGGACTCGATCGTGTTCTCCAGCTCGCGCACGTTGCCGGGCCAGTCGTGCTCGACCAGGAGCTGGAGCGCGTCGTCGTCGATGCCCTCGATGGGATACAGCGGACGCCGATAAGCCGCCAGAAAGTGGTGCACCAGCAGCGGAATGTCTTCGCAGCGTTCCCCCAGCGATGGAACCGCGATGCGCACGACATTCAGCCGGTAGTAGAGATCGGTCCGGAATGTGCCCTCGCTCACCATCGCGTCCAGGTCCCGATGGGTCGCCGCGATCACGCGGATATCCACGGACACGGGCTCCGCCGCGCCCACCGGCCGCACCTCGCCCTGCTGCAGCGCGCGCAGCAGCTTGGCCTGCACGTGGGTGGGCAGCTCACCGATCTCGTCCAGGAAGAGCGTACCGCCCTGCGCCATGCGAAACAGGCCGGTCGAGCCCAACGCGCCGGTGAAGGCGCCGCGCTCGTGGCCGAAGAGCTCACTTTCGATGATGCTCTCGGGGAGCGCACCGCAGTCCACCGGGACGAACGGGCGATCGTGGCGCTCGCTCTCCGCGTGGATCGCCCGGGCCACCAGCTCCTTGCCGGTTCCGCTGGCGCCGTGGATCAGGACCCGACTCTGGTTGTGGCGCAGGCTGGCGATCGTCCGCTTCAGTGCGCGCATGCGCGGCGAGTTCCCCACCAGCTCCGGTGCCGGCGTGCGGTCGCGCAGCTCACGCTCCAGCTCCTGGTTTCGCCGTACCAGCGAACGGCGGTCCAGGGCCTTGGTCACGGTGGTGCGGACCCGCAACACGTCCTCGAAAGGCTTCTCCAGGTAGTCGAAGGCCCCGCCCCGCATGCAGCCCACCGCGCTCTCGACGCTGGCGTGGCCAGTCATCATGACCACCTCCACCTCAGGGCGGTCGCTCTTGATGCGCTGGAGCAGATCGAGGCCGCTGGCGCCCCGCAGCTTCAGATCCAGCAGCACGACCCCGAGATCCGGCTCGAGCAGCAGGGGCTCGGCCTGGGATGCGGTCTCGGCCGTCTCCACGCGGTGCCCGGCGCCCTCCAGGATCCGCCGCAGAGCGCGCAGCAGCAGGGGCTCGTCGTCCACCAGCAGAATCAGGGGTTCGCCGGAGGCCGAGCGGTCCGGCGCGGATCGAGGGATCGAAGGTGCGGGCTCCACCCCAGGCACATCGGTCCCGGGTTCGGGACGCTTGAGTGTCCCGCGCGTGGGACGTTGCGTCTTGCCGCCCCCGGCGGGGGCTCCTAGAATCCGCCTGCCCCCCTCCGTCGAGCGGAGGTCTTCCATCGTGCCGAAGTCGCACGTCCTCGTCGTGGACGACGAGGAGCTGTACCGCCGGGCTCTGGAGCGCATCCTGATCCGCAGCGGGTATGCGGTCACCTGCGCCCGCGATGCGGCCGAGGCCATGGCCGTGGTCACCGCCCAGCCCGTCGACCTGGTGCTCAGCGACGTCAAGATGCCCGGAGTGAACGGCATCGAGCTGGTCCGACAGATCCGGGACTTCGACGAGGACCTCCCGTGCATCGTGATCACGGGCTACGGGACGGCCGAGAACTCGGTGGAGGCGCTACGCGCCGGCGCCTTCTGGTACCTCCAGAAGCCGTTCGACCAGAGCAATCTGGATGCCGTGCGGCGGCTGGTCGAGCAGGCCATCGAGCACGGCCGACTCAAGAGCGAGAACCGCATGCTCCAGAGCCAGCTTCGCATGCGCTATCGCTTCGAGAACATCGTGGGCCAGAGCGCCGCCCTGCGCGGCGTGCTCGACACGGTGGAGAAGGTGGCGGACACGGATGCCACCGTCCTGATCCGCGGCGAGAGCGGCACCGGCAAGGAGCTCATCGCCCGCTCGCTCCACTTCAACAGCCGCCGCTCGGAGCGGATGTTCGTCACGGTCAACTGCGGAGCCATTCCCGAGGAGCTCCTGGAGTCCGAGCTCTTCGGCCACGTGCGCGGCGCGTTCACCAACGCGATCTCCCACCGCGAGGGCCGCTTCCAGCTGGCGGATGGGGGCACCATCTTCCTGGACGAGATCGGGGACATGAGCCCGAACCTCCAGGTAAAGCTCCTGCGCGTGCTCCAGGACCGGACCTTCGAGCCCGTGGGCTCGTCCAAGACGGTCAAGGTCAGCGTGCGCGTGGTCGCCGCGACCCACCAGAACCTGGAGGAGGCGATCCGGGAGCGCCGCTTCCGCGAAGACCTCTTCTACCGCCTCAACGTGATCCCCATCGAGGTACCGGCCCTTCGCGAGCGCGGAGAGGATGTCGCGCTGCTGGTGCAGCACTTCCTGGACGTGGCCAACCAGGAGAAGGCCAAACGCATCGACGGCATCCATCCCCAGGCCATGGACGCGCTGTGCGCCTACCGGTGGCCGGGCAACGTGCGCGAGCTCGAGAACCTGATGGAGCGGATGGTGATCCTCAAGGGCGAGGGCGAGATCGGCATGGACGACCTGCCCGACCCGATCCGCGCGGGCGGCGCCACCCAGGCACCCGGAGTGCCCCGGATTCCCGCAGACGGCCTGGCCTTCAACGACGTGGTAGGCCGCTTCGAGTCCGACCTGATCCTGCAGGCCTTGGAGCAGACCCACTGGAACAAGAACCAGGCCGCGCGGCTGCTGGGCCTGAACCGGACCACCCTGCTCGAGAAGATCAAGAAGCGCGGCCTGACCTCTCCGCCCGAGGCCTAGCCTGCAATTCCCACCAGGGCGCGGAGATGCGCCGCCGCAGTAGCGCCCTGGTGGGAATTGCAGGCTAGCTGCCCCGCGGCACGCGCTGCCGCTCTTCGCACCCGAGCGACGGATTCGTAACCCCTGCGCCGGACTTGCGTCGGATCCCCGACGCTCCTGCGCGCCCGGCGCGCTCCCTGCCGCCGTGGGCGGCAGGCCCGACGCGCAATCCACTTCACTGCGCAGCGTCTTGCAGACCAGCTGAAGTCTCTTTGTTCTCGATGACTTGCGTGCCGCGGGACGCAGCGACTGCGCGATCCTTGCCACCTGCCGGGCCCGCTCGTCCCGACCTTGGCACGGCCCGTGCTTCCTGGCTCCCCCATCGGCGAAGCACCCACGCCCACTTAGCTTTGCCAGGGAGGTTGCATGGAAACGTTGCTCCGCGAGGCCAAGGAGAAGCACCCGGAGATTCCCGCATCGATCAAGGAGCAGATCGTCCTCGAACACACACCGTTGATCCGATACATCGTGAACCGGATCGCGGTACGCCTGCCCTCCCACATCGACCTCGACGACCTGCACAACACCGGCGTCATCGGCCTGATGGACGCCATCGAGAAGTACGACCCCGAGAAGAACTGCAAGTTCAAGACCTACGCGGAGTTCCGGATCAAGGGCGCGATCCTCGACCAGCTTCGCTCTCTCGACTGGGTTCCGCGCAGCGTGCGCCAGAAGAGCCGCAAGCTGGAGAGGGCCTACGGCGAGGTGGAGCAGCGCCTGGGCCGCCAGGCCAACGAGGACGAAGTGGCCGACTCCCTGGGCCTCCAGATCGAGAAGTTCCACGAGCTTCTCAACCAGGTTCGCGGCATCTCCCTGGTGAACCTGGAGGAGATCCGAAGCACCACCAGCGAAGGCGAGCGCACCGGCGGCTACGCGGACATCGTCGAGGACGTCAACTCCGAGAACCCGCTGGCGACGCTCAAGGTCTCCGAGACCAAGCACATCATCGGCGACACATCGGCGACACCATCGCGCTGCTGCCCGAGAAGGAGCGCCTGGTGGTGTCCTTCTACTACTACGAGGATCTGAACATGAAGGAGATCGGTTCGATCCTCGGCATCACCGAATCCCGCGTCTGCCAGATCCATACGAAGGCGATGTTGAGACTGCGGGGCAAGCTCAAGGGTCAGGTAGATAAGGCGTAGCGCGGAGGTCCACGGCTATCCTTAGCCGGCCGAGGCCCTTCGCTCGGCTACGCCTCGCTGCGCGCGCCGCAGCCGGCTCCAGCGAATGACCACACTTCGCGGGCGGCGCTTGCGGGCCTCAGGCTCGGCAGGCTACGCGCAGCAGGTAGGGCTTAGCGGCTGTCTCTTTGCCCACTGCGGGGCTCAGCTCATACGGAGCAGGACGACCGTGATGTTGTCTTCGCCGCCGCGCTGGTTGGCCAGGTCGATCAGGCCGTCGCAGGTCTCCTGGAGTGGGGCTTCGCAGGACAGCCGCTTGGCCAGCTCGTCGTCGTGGACGTGGTTGATCAGGCCGTCGCTGCACATGGCCAGTACGTCGCCCGGCTGGACGCCCAGCTCCGCCAGGTCGGGC
>JAFDET010000155.1 GCA_019310195.1 Deltaproteobacteria bacterium | reverse complement strand
CAGTCGCGAGGCCAGGAGTCCATCGCCGGCACCGGGCACAGCCGCAGCGGGGCTCGCGTCGTCGCAGCCGCACGGGCACTGCGCGACGAGCGCATGGGGCGGGCCGTGGCACGGGTGCTCTGCAGCCGCTGCGTGATGGGCGCCCTGCGAGCCCGGGTCGGCGCGATGCCCCGCGTGGGCTTCCAGCGCGACGCCGGAGGTCGCGAGGTCCAGGCTGGGGCACGGGGTGAAGAGCGCTGCCAGGTGGCTCGCTGCGACGAAGGCGACGAAGACGACGCGTGCGCTCCGCATGGCGGGCCATAGTATGCGGTGGGGCAGTTTGCCACAACCGCACGCTCTCGGGCGCCGGTCCCCCTCTGGCTCCGCCCGCCGGCGCCACGGGCGCGCTCACCCTCGACTTCTCCGGTGGAACCGTCCTCAGCGCGAGCCGCTCAACCCCACCGCCAACCCGAGCCAGGCCTTCTACGACCTCGGCCCCAGCGGAAGCGCCTACTCCGAGATCATCGTGGTGGACTGGGGCTTCAGCCGGGGGTCGACCGGACCATCGGCATAAGCATGAACATCCAGACCTCGACCACGGGTCTGATCGCCCACTTCGTGAACACCTTCGAGCTGGACGAAATCGAGATGTTCGACCAAGGCGGCCAGTCGATCGCCTGCGAGCTCACGGCCCCCGACGGCGAGGTGCTGCACGCCGGGTCCCCGAGCCGGCCACCGCCCTGCTGCTCGGGCTCGGCTTGGTCGGCCTGGCCGGCGCTCGGACCTCGTCGCGCTAGGCGCGTCCGGGTGCGGCCGATCCGTCCCGGGGCAGGTTCCTCAGCGTGCAGCCGCCCCAGTAGAGAACGAACCAGGGGAACACCAGCCACGGGGCGTTGGCCAGGCCGAACTTGATCCACGTGTCCAGGAAGCTGGCCGTGTCGACGTTGGGAAGGCCGTCGAGGATCTCGGCGCCGTAGTAGAGCGTGGCGGAGTACAGGTGGACCACCGCCGTCGCCATGCAGAGCAGCACGCCCCGAGGATCCGTGTGGCGAGAGCGGTGCCAGAGGGTCAGCCCCAGCATTCCGATCGCGCCGTTCAAGACCGACAGCCCCTCCATGGTCAGGAGCTGCGAGGAGCTCCCGGCGTAACGAAGGTCGCCGCCGTCGATGTAGGCCCACCAGGGGTAGGCCCAGGCCGCGTCCCGCGAGGCCTGGATCGTGTCGTGAAGCAGCAGCCAGCCGAGCTCCCAGGTCAGATGGGTCACGTACGACACGACCATGAAGAGCAGACACATCGACTGGATGCGTTGGAAGCGGCTCCAGGAGCGCAGGCTCGGGAGCGGCCAGAGCGAGGTCGTGAAGGCCGAGAAGAGGCCCGCGGAGTACACCACCGCCAGCACGTCCGCGGTGCGATCGCGGTCCGCACCGAAGCCGAAGACGGCCGCCGTGGCGACGGGAAAGGCCAGCACGACGGGGCCCAGGGTGAGCGCCCGCGCGACCCACAGGTCCAGATGCCGGGCCGGTGCGGAAGGCGCAGCGGCGTCGGCCGCGCCGCTCATGCGACGGAGCCGCCGCCTCGGCTCAGGTACTCGGCCATCTGGGGAGCGATCGTTTCCCGCAGCCGGATGACTCCATTCACCGGACGCATCAACACGTCCAGGTTCCGGATCGCGAAATGCTCGTCGAGGGTGATCAGGTCGATCCCCTGGAGATCGACCTCGCCGACGTGACCCGTGAACTCGAGAGCCAGCTCGTTTCCATCCAGCCACTCGCGCTGGTAGGTGAAGTCCTCGATGGTGTGGATGACGAGGCCGAGAAGGTGGCGCACCAGATCGCGCCCCTGGAGCTTGGCCCAGTAGGGCGGGGCACCCATGGAGATGTCCTCCGCCAGCATGCTGGGGAGCGCCGCGAGATCCTTCTCCGACACGATGCGGTGCCACTCTGTCAAGAACGCCTGGACGCCGTCGGACATTCTGCGAACTCCTGCCAGCGCCGCAGGGTGGAAGACAAGCGCGGCCGCACTGGAGTGTGCCGGAACGCCCGGCTGGCCTCAACGCGCTGCGCAGGCCGGGCTACGCGTCGCTCTTTCGCGCATCCAGCCGAGCGCGGATCTCGGCATACACTTCCGGCGTGATTGGGAAGCGCTGGAGGATCACCAGCGCGATCAGGTGGAAGATCGCGGGCAGCAGACAGTAGAGGAACTTCATCCCACCGATCACCTGGGCGTTCTGGTCCACGTTGGGCTCGTAGCCGATGGCGTCCAGCCCCTGAAGGCCCACGAACACCGCCAGCCCCACAGCGGCCTTGTCCACGAAGGACCACACGCCCACAAAGGCGCCCTCCCGGCGCCGGCCGGTCTCCAGCTCGTCCGAATCGATCACGTCGGCCGAGACCGCGGGTCCCAGGGTCATGGTGCAGCCGTTGCCGGCACCGACCACCACCGCCAGCACGATCCAGCGGATCCAGGTGCCCTCGTGGTACGAGTACGAGGCCGCGTAGCCCGCTGTGGCCAGCAGCAAGGCCCAGGTCCAGGTCCTCTTCTTGCCGTACAGATGGGAGAGGCGCAGCCATACCGGGATCGAGCCCAGCGAGCCCACCAGATAAGCCAGCATCACGTACTTCATCACCCACTCGGCCTGGATCACGTACTTGGCCATGAAGAGCGAGAGCGGCGCGATGAAGCTTCCCCCGACGACGCTGAAGAGATAGACGAACAGCAGCACCCGGAAGGCGCGGTTGCGGAAGGTGACGCGAAGCCCTTCGAAGAAGGGAAAGCCGTGCAGCTCCGACGGGGTCGCGCGTTCGCGGATGCGCAGGAACGCGATCCCGATCAGCACCACCATCAGCCCGCCGAAGATCGCACCCATGAGGGAGTAGCCGGCCTGCTTGCCGCCCATGCCGCTGGCAAAGAAACCCGGCGCCAGCATACCCAGCGCGGTTCCCGCGACGTAGAAGGCCTGGCGCACGCCGAAGACCCGGGTGCGCTCGTGGTAGTCGGACGTCAGCTCCATGCCGAGGGACAGGTAGGGGATCGAGAAGACGGTCCAGAACGTGTAGAGAGCCAGGTAGCAGATCAGCAGATGCAGGAAGGTGCCCGTCGGAGACAGGCCCGAGCTGGGCGCCCAGATCAGGTAGAAGGCCGCCCACAGGGGCAGCGCGCTGAGCAGGAAGTAGGGCCTGCGCCGGCCCCAGCGACTGCGCGTGCGGTCGGAGACGTAGCCCATGAGCGGGTCGGTCACGGCGTCCCAGACCCGCCCCAGCAGGAAGACCCAGCTCAGCAGCCCGGCCGACACCCCGAGCTCGTCGGTATAGAAGTTGGGCAGGTAGAGCGCGACGCTCACCAGGATCATCGACGTCCCCAGTGCGGGGAGCGAGTAGCTGAGGATCTCGCCGCGGCCGAGCTTCACTTCAGCTCGCGCAGGACGCGGATCACCGCGGCGCGCTCGTCCGGGTCATGGATCCCGGCGAACGGCATCCAGGTGCCCGGGGCGTAGCCCGCCGGGTCTGCGAGGAAGGCGTCGAGCTCGGCGTCGCTCCAGGTGGCGCCGCGGCTGCGCAGCGCCTCGGAGTACGCGTAGCCCGGGTCGCTGGCGGCGGGGCGTCCGTGCACGCCGCGCAGGTTCGGCCCCACACCGGGTTTGCCGGAGGCGTCGGTGGGGTGACACACCGCGCACTGCCGCAGGGCGGCTTCGCCGGCGCCAGCGGCCGGCGAGGCGGCGGCCGCCGCCGGCTCGGCGCGGTCTTCGAGCTGCGCGACCACCTGCTGCGCCACCCGGATGCCGCTCTCGATGGCGCCGTCGATGAAGCCCCGCCAGCCCAGGGCCCAGTCGGCCCCGGCGAAGTGCACCCGGCCGTGGGACGCGCGCAGCGCCGCCAGGTACTTGCCCATCTGTCCCTTGCGCAGGACGCACCAGGTGCCGAGGGACCAGGGATCCAAGTGCCAGTCGTAGGCGACCGTGTCGCTGACCTCGACGTCCGGCAGGAAGCGGCGCAGGAAGGATTGGACCGCGGCCGCGCTGTGGGCGTCGATGCGGCGCGGGTCGGTTCCGAACGCCACCAGCTCGGTGCCGTGGCTGCTTCCGCCCATGGTGAAGACCGACGAGAGCGGCTCGGACTCGGGGGCGAAGATCGCCAGGGGCGGAAGCTCGCCGCGCACGCGCGCGTAGAGCTTGATGCCGGCCCCGGCGTGCCGCTCCCGGGAGGCCGCCAGCTTGTCCGGGTGAAGCTCCGGCGTGAAGCGGATCTTCGCGAGCACGTTCATGGGCAACGCAGCCACGACGGCCCGCGCGCGGATGCGCTCACCGCGCTCCGTGGTGACCACGACCTGGGTTCCATCCTGGACGACCTGGGCGACCGGCGTGCCGAGTCGCACATCCGGGCGGCCGTCCTCGACCATGGCGTCGATCAGGCTGACGGTCCCGTCGCGCAGCCGGAAGCGGGCCACGCTGTCGGAGTAGCGCTGCAGGTCGTACCCCGAGAGCGACCACCAGCGCAGCATCTCCAGCAGGCTGGCCTGGTCGAAGTCCCCGTGCGCGCTGGCGCCCAGGACACCTTCCAACAGGCCGCGGCGCGCGTCCGAGAGGCCCAGCTGGTCCAGGCGGTCGCGAACCGAGAGCGCGTCGGCTTCCTGCCAGGTGTCGGCGAAGAAGGGATCGAAGGGGCGCGGGAAGGCGGCGGCGGCCCCGGCGTGGAACTCGGACATCTGCCGCGAGAGCAGGGCGTAGCCCTTCAACACCGACATGGGGGCTTCGGGCACTCCGCCGTCGGGCGCGCAGAAGGCCTCCTTGAGCAGGGGCGCCCACTCGCGCACGCCGGCCTCCCGCGCCCGCTCTCCGTCCCACCAGAGCAGCAGCTCGGGGATGGCGCCGGGCGTCTCGACCAGCTCCAGCCCGTAGCGGTTCACCTCGGCGAAGACGTGGGGCTGGCTGGAGTGGACCCAGGTTCCCCCCAGGTCGAATAGCTCGTCGCCGATCCTGGCGGTGAAGGTGCGGCCGCCGAGGCGGTTGCGGGCCTCCAGCAGCAGGGTATGCAGCCCCGCGTGGCGAAGCTCGCGGGCCGCGCTGACGCCGGCGAAGCCGCCGCCGATTACGACCACGTCGTACGCGTGGGGATCCCCGACCTGGCCGCTGGCGGCCCGGCTCAGGGGAAGCGCGGCGGCTCCCACCGCACCGCCCACCACTTTCAGGAAGGTCCGCCGGCTGGCGGCGCCGGGCTGCGTTCGACTCATGGCGTCCCCCGTCGGCCTCCCAGGCTCGCAGAGGCGGGGGCAGCGGGGGTATGACCGGCGTCAGACCCGCGCCGGCGGTGGCTCAGGCAGCCACGGAGTCCCAGGGGCCGGGCATCTTGGCAGCCATGGAGAAAACGCCCCAGGCGCCGCAGCGATTGCAGTCCACGTCGTTTCCGTAGCAGCAGAACGGCGTGGTGAAGTGATCCCCTTCGATGTAGAGGGGCAGCATGATCTGCTGCATGGGGCAGTGGTCGGTGACCAGCCTGGCGGTGGCCGGCCGCAGCAGATCCAGGCTGCGGGTCGAGTTCCAGATGAAGTCCGGGTAGCGGCGCTTCAGCTCGAAGACGATGTCGATGGCCGCCTCGCGCTCCTCGACGCTCTCCCAGGACCGGGGCGACACCTCACCGGCGCGCGGCACGTAGAAGCTGAAGGTCAGCCCCTGGACGCGTGTGGGCCGAAGCTCGTGCACCAGCTCCTCCAGGCGGTCCTGGTTCTCGCGGTGCAGCACACACTGCACCATCACCGTCGGCCGGAAGCCATCCGGGATGGCGGCCACGGTCTTCATCACGCGGTCGAAGACGCCCTCCCCGCGCACCGGGTCGTTGACCTCGCGCGGGCCGTCGAGGGAGATCACGTAGATCAGGTCGGGCCCGAAGTCCTTGAGCGGGATCGTTCCGTTGGTGGTGATGGTGTTGCGCTCGAAGAGCGCCAGGCCCTTCTCCAGCATGCGCCAGCGGAGCATCGGCTCGCCGCCCATCCACAGCATGTTGCGGATTCCGTGACGGTCGCGCAGGCGCTCCAGCTCGGAGAGGACACGCTCGGGCTTCATCTCGCCCTCGAGCTCGTTGGGATTGCCGTCCCGGAACACGAAGCAGTGCTGGCAGCGCAGGTTGCAGCGGTTGGTGACGTTCACCATGGCGCCCGGGTACTGGGGCGGCGGATCCAGGGTCAGACGCCCGGCTCCCAGGGCACCGGGCTGGGGCGTGGCCGGACGGCTTTTCGCCGCGGAGTCGGGGGACGGGAAGGGGTCGGGGTGGGTCATGGCCTGGGGCTCCGCACCTCAGGATCTTACGGTCAGAAGCAAGTCAGGTCAATCCTGGTAATGTCCCCGAGACGGAAGCGGCGGCCACTGCTTTACGCGCAGCAGCAGGAGCGCCGCGGCCACCGCGTTGCTCCCCAGGGCGGCTCCCCAGATCAGCAGGGGCAGCTGGCCCACCAGCGCCAGCAGCAGCACGACGTAGGCCCAGTCCCGGCTCAGCAGGGCCTCGTAGCGGTGCAGGATCGCCTCCGGCCGGCCCGAGCGTGCAAGCCAGCCCAGGTACCAGAAGCCCGCCACGATGGCGGCCATGACGCCGAAGAGGGTCGCGCCCACGGCGGCCAGCATGGGCAGGCCGGGGTTCGAGCCCAGGGCCAGGTGGCCGATGGCGACGAAGACGGCCACGTGGACCACGTTGTCGCCGATCAGGTCCAGCTTGCGGCCCAGCTCGGTCATGCGCAGGGAGAGGCGCGCCACCTCGCCATCGCAGCCGTCCAGGATCGTCGACAGCACGAAAAGCAGCGCGCCCAGCACCTGGAGCCCGTGCAGGCTGGAGGCGAGCATTGCCGCACCCAGCAGGCCCACGGCCGTCGCCACGCCGGTGATCAGGTTCGGAGCGACGCCCCTCCGCACCAGCTCCACCGACAGGCGGATCGAGATCCGGCGGTCGAAGTAGCGCGCGAAGAAGCCGTCGGTCGGCTGGGGCAGCGAGGCCAGCATCTCCGCATGCACCCGTTCGGCGTCCTCGACGCTGCGGATCCGCTCGCAGCGGGCCTCGCCGGGGTCCACCAGCCGCAGGCGCTGGGATGAGCGGAAGCGCTCGGCCAGCGCCCTCAGCCCGCCCGCATCGCTCGGCACCGGCGTGTCGGCGGGCACCCACAGCGCCGCGAGACCTCCGCGCCAGTTGACGGGGGCGACCGCCCCGTCGTGGCTGTGGGATCGGGCCATCAGCGCCTCGATCGCCGCCGGCTCCAGCAGCGCGTCGCCGGCCACCAGCAGGCGCGAGCCATTGGCATGACCCGACGCGAGGCCCACGGCGGCCAGGGCCCGGCGGGTTCGCTCACCCAGGGGAAGGCCGGCGATCTCCCAGTTGGGATCCCCGTCTCCCTCGACCAGACCCACTCTGGGCGTTGCCAGGCGAAGCGCGGGGTCGCCGGCGCCGAGCGGCTCTGCCTCGGCGGCACTCCCCCAGTCGCTCGCCTCGGCTGCACGGAGCCCAGCAGGCCGGTCTGCCATCGATACCCCCCCCCTCGACGCGGACGCCATCACCGGCACATCCGGCTCGGGCGGCAAGCTAGCCCTCCCGACCGGCGGCCGT
>JAFDET010000154.1 GCA_019310195.1 Deltaproteobacteria bacterium | reverse complement strand
GGGGTGATGCCCGCCCTCTCGGCTTGCGGACGCAGAGCGTCGAGGTCGAAGCCGTAGAGGGCGGCTGCGTTCTCGCCGAGCATCATGCGCACCTCCGGCTGCTCTACGTCCGAGAGCGCAAAGCGCATGTTCTCCCTCGAATAGGGATAGCAGCCCTCGTAGTGCGGGTAGTCGTTGCCCCACAGGATCCTGTCCACGCCCACGACGTCGCGCCCCCGGATGTCGCGCGGTCCGGGGAAGCTGGCCCCGTACCAACAGTTGCGCTTCGCGTAGAAGCTGGGCGGCTCCTTCAAGGCGGGATCCCTCGAGGTGTCGATCTCACCGATGGCCCCGGCCTTCCAGGCCATCCACATGGCGTCGAGCTGGCGCATCAAGCCGGGCGCCCACGCGCAGCCCGACTCGGTCAAGATGAAGCGAAGCTCGGGGAATCGCTCGAAGACGCCGCCCAGGATGAGGTGGGTGAACCCGCGCTGCACGAAGAAGGCCATCTCCAGGGCCCACAGCGCCTTCGCGCCCTGCCCTTCGCCATAGCTCGGCGAGCCCTGGCCGGAGTGCTGGTTCATCACCAGGTCGTGGTCCTGGATCGCCGCCCAGAGCCGGTCGTAATCCGGATGGTTGAGAGGCATCAGGTGGACGTCGGAGGGCGAAGGCAGCGGCAGCAGCACCCCGCCGCGGAGCCCGTGCTTCGCGATCCACGCCACGTCCTCGATGGCGTGGTCGATGTCGTTCAGGTGGATCAGCCCGATGCCGGCGCGACGTTCGGGAGCGTCGGCGCAGAACTCGGCCAGCCAGCGGTTGTGAGCCCGCGTGCCGGCCCGGTAGCGCGGGTACTGCTCGGGCGTGGGCGGGGCCGAGATGTGAAACGCGGTGTCGTAGAACGGGGGAACCGTGTTGGGGAAGATGACCTCGCCCACCACGCCGTCGCTCTCCAGGTCGGCCAGGCGCTCGGCGGAGTCCCAGTTCTTGGTCTTCTTGCTGCCGACGTGCTTCTTGGCCGGGTTCTTGTAGCGGTCCCGCCAGGCGTCGAAGTCGGCGCGATGCGAGGGATCCAGGTACTCCCGGTAGGTGTCGATCGACGCGCCGGCGTGTGTATCGGCGGTGATGACCGTATACGGGCGGCCGAGGACGGGCATGGATCGTATTCTACATCAGCCGTCGGCTGGGAACGCCGACGGAGCTATCGTACCCGCCCGTGGCAAGAGACCCCCTCCACACTCCCCTCTGCGACATGCTCGGCGTCGAGCATCCGGTGGTCGCCTTCACCCACTGCCGTGAGGTCGCCGTGGCGGCGATTCGGGCGGGCGGCTTCGCCGTCCTGGGCGAGGCCATGAAGACCCTGGACGAGCTCGAGGACGACCTGCGCTGGATGCGCGACAACCTCGGGGACCGTCCCTTTGGTATCGACCTGGTCCTCCCCAACTCCGCGCCGTCGACGCGAAGCCCCGAGGAGTTCATCGCCGAGATCCCCTCGGCCCACTCCGACTTCGCGAAGCACATCAAGGAGAAGTACGATGTTCCCGCACCCAAGGGCGCCGTCGCGCTGCACCAGTGGGGCGGCCTCACCCAGGAGATGGGGCGCGCCCAGATCGACCTGCTCCTCGACGAGCACGTGCCGGTCATCGCCACCGGCCTGGGCAGCCCGGACTTCCTGATCGACGCCGCCCACGAACGCGGGCTCATGGTCTGGGGCCTGATCGGTCAGCCGCGCCAGGCCGCGCTGCAGCTCGAGCGCGGCGTCGATGCGGTCGTGGCCCAGGGATACGACGCGGCCGGCCACACCGGCGCCATGGGGACCTTCTCCATCGTTCCTGCCGTGGTCGACATCGCCGGCGATACGCCGGTGATCGCGGCGGGCGGCGTGACGACGGGTCGCCACCTGGCTGCGGCCCTCTGCCTGGGTGCCTCGGGCGTCTGGCCGGGAACGCTCTGGCTGGCATCGCAGGAGTCCGACGTGGACCCCCTCGTCAAAGAGCGGATCCTCACCGCAACCGGGGACGACACCACGCGCACCGCCTGCATCTCGGGCAAGACCATGCGCGTCCTCCGCTGCCCTTGGACCGAGGAGTGGGACGGACCCGACGCACCGCCCCTGCTCGAGACGCCCTACCAGATGCTCCTCAGCGCCGACTACCTGCAGGCCGCCAACGACCACCGGCGCGCCGACCTGATGACGGAGGCCGCGGGCCAGGGAGTAGGGTTCGTCCGCGAGGCCCGGGGAACCGGCGAGATCCTGCAGGAAATGATCGAGGAGGCACGAAGCGTCTTCGTATCGCTCACCGGCGCTGCCGACCGGGCCTGAGTGCCAGGGAGATTCCCCGTCCCCGTGCGACGCGAACGCCCCGCTTCCCTTCCCGACTGGGCCCGCCGGGGCCGCTCCGGCTGGCGCTACAACGGCAGCCAGCGCCCGGAGTTCGCCGTGGAGCCGACTCCTGGACAGGAATCCGTCTGGGACTACCCGCGCCCGCCGAAGCTGGCAGCCGACTCGCGCACCGTGGCCGTGCGGGCCGGCGAGGTGTTGCTCGCCGAAACCCACGAGGCCTTCCGCATCTGCGAAACAGCCGCCCCGCCCACCTTCTACCTGCCTCCGGACGACGTGCGCATAGCCTACCTGGAGCCCGTGTCCGGCTCCTCCCGCTGCGAGTGGAAGGGCGAGGCGGGGTACTGGGACGTCGTCACGCCCGGGCAGCGACTCGAGCGGGCCGCCTGGTCCTATCCGGACCCCTTCCCGGAGTTCGAGCCGATCCGCGGCTACCTCTGCTTCTACCCCGCCCGTCTCGAATGCTTCGTGGACGGCCAGCGCGTTCTTTCCCAGCCCGGCCGCTTCTACGGCGGCTGGGTCACGCCGGAGCTGGTGGGCCCGTTCAAGGGCGAGCCGGGATCGGAGGGCTGGTAGGCCCCGCTTCCGTGGCCCCTCCGCGCCTCACGCATTCAGTTGTGGCTCTGAGAATGGGTCCGGCACGGGGTCTGCACCGTAGCGATGCATGCTGCGGCGCCGTCCGGACCCGTCCCCGCCCTTCTGCCCCAACTCGAGCTGCACTTCCCATCACGATCCGGAGGGTTGGCGCTACAAGAAGAAGGGCTTCTTCCCCAGGAGGCAGTGCCCCCGGCGGGTTCAGCGGTACCTCTGTCAACACTGCGGCCGGAACTTCAGTACCCAAACCTTCTCTCCCACCTATTGGCTCAAGCGCCCTGGTCTCCTCCAGCGGGTCTTCTGGGGAAGCCTCTCCTGCTCCGGCCTCCGCCAGATGGCCCGCGAGGCAGGGGTCTCCCATCTCACCATTCAGCGCCTGTTGGAGCGGATGGGAAGGCACTGCCTCCTCCTCCACGAGGCGCTCAGGCCGAAGGGAGCGCCCATCGAAGCCCTGGTCCTCGACGGCTTCCGCACCTTCGAAGCCGGCCAGTACTGGCCCTTTGATCTCAACCTCCTAGTCGGGGACTCCCACTTCGTCTACGGCTTCAACGATGCGGAGCTCCGCAGGAGCGGCACCCAGACCGCGGGGCAGCGAGCCAACAGAGCCCGGCTCGAGGCCGCCTACGGACGTCCCGACCCCCAGGCCACGCGCCGAGCGGTGGCAGAGCTCGTGGGGCGAGTCGTGCCGGAGGGAGCGTCTGCGGAGATCCGCTCGGACGAGCACCAGGCCTATCCCCTGGCCCTGCGGAGCGTCACAGGCCGCCGGATCCGTCACCTCACCACCTCTTCGAAGGCCTCGCGGACAACGAAGAATCCACTCTTTCCGGTGAACCTGGCGGATCTCCTGCTACGCCACGGAAGCGCCAATCACAAGCGGGAGACGATCGCGTTCTCGAAGCGGCGCCAAGGCGCGCTCTATCGGGCAGCGATCTGGCTGGTGTGGCGCAACTACATGAAGCCGCGCTCCGAGCGACGGCGGGATGCGCCGCCGGGGGTGGCGATCGGGGCGGTCGACGAGCGGCTCACGCTCGCCGCGGTGCTCGGCATGCGGCTCTTCCCGTGGAGAGCCTCCCTCAGCGGGTGGCTGGAGCGCTGCTACTTCGGGCGGATCCCCACACGGCGGATGCTCCGGCTGAGAAGGCACGACCTCGCCTACGCCGTCTAGCGGGGATTCCTTCTCCGTGCCGGTGAGCTTGGCTGCCAGGGACCCATTTTCGAAGCCACAACTCACGCATTCATGGCGTAGGCACCGTCGAGCACCTTCACATGCGCGTTCCAGACCCGCTCGTAGCGCTCCCGGTCGTGCACCGGCTTGCGCATCATCTCGCGGCACTTGGCCATTTGCACGTCGCTGCTGCTCGGCTGGCTCAGCAGTTGCAGCGCGAAGCCCGAGACGTCGCGCACCATGAACTCGAAGATCTGATCGAGCAGGTCGTCGTCGATCGCGTAGAGGCGAGCGTTCTCGAGGATCAGCTGGGCGTACACCACCAGCGCGAAGATCTCGCCGCCGGCCAGCAGGAAATCCACGTCCTTCATCTGCTCGGGTCCGGGGGGCGCGGCCGCCAGCATCTCGCGGAACGCCTCGGTCTGCTCGAAGAAGGCCCGCACGTTCGGCAGGTCGACGCCCTCGAAGGCGCGCCGATAGTCGTGGAAGCGGATCTGGCCCAACCCCCGGGCACTGCCCTGATGGAACAGGAAGTCGTCGTTGCGATCGTGGTCCTGGCGCTCGATCTCGGGGTACTCACCGGGGTTGAAGAAGAAGTTGGGCATGAACTTCGCGATCAGCGCGACGTTCACGTGCACCGTGCCCTCCAGCTTGGGGAGCGCCCGGATGTCGACGGCGGCCTGGCTGAAGTACATGTCCTTCTCGAAGCCCTTGGCCGCGATCGCGTCCCAGAGCAGATCGATCACGGCCTCGCCCTGGGTGGTGACCTTCATTTTGACCATGGGGTTGTAGAGCAGGTAGCGGCGATCCTCGGACGAGGCGCTGCGCATGTAGTCGGCGGCGCGGAGGGCAAAGAGCTTCATCGCAACCAGCCGCGCGGTTCCCTCGACGAACATGCGGCGCACGTGCGACATGTCCGTCACGCGCATACCGTAGAGCTTGCGGTTATGGGCGTGGGCGATCGCCTCGTAGAGCGCGTGGGTGCAGATGCCGATCGAGGCCCAGCCCAGGTTGTACTTGCCGACGTTCACCGTGTTGAGCGCCGCGTTCCAGGCCTCGCGACCGCGGTGCAGGATGTCGGCCTCCTGCACCGGGTAGTCGCGCAACTCGAACTCGGAGACGTAGTTCTGGCTCGCCACCACGTTCTGCACCAGGTGGTAGTTCGGATGGCGTGGATCGGCGGCGAAGAAGACGTACTCGTCGCTGTCCTCGAAGCGGCCGAAGGTGGAGACGATGGCCGCCTCGTTGCCGTTTCCGATGTAGTACTTGCGGCCGTTGGCGCGCCAGCCGTCTCCGTCGCGCGTCAGCACCATGTCCGTGGAGTAGATGTCGGCGCCGTGGGTCTTCTCGGAGAGGCCGAACGCGAAGATGCCGCCCTCCTCCAGGGCCCGGGCGGCGCGCCCGCGGAGCGCCTCGTTGCCGCTCATCCAGATGGGCCCGAGGCCGAGAACCGAGACCTGCCACGTGTACCAGTACTGGAGCCCGTAGAAGCCCAGGATCTCGGCGAACTCACAGTTGCGCCAGGTGTCCCAACGCACGTCCGGAGCGCCCTCGCCTGCCGGCGTGCACATCGAGGCGAAGATCCGCTCCTTGCGCACGAACTCCAGGAAGTCCGCATACCAGGGCCGGGCGTAGTAGTCCTCCAAGAGCCGGGCCTTGCCCTTGCCTTCGAAGAACTCCACGGTCTTGTGCATGATCTCGGCGGAGCGGGCATCCGGGTAGTAGCGGTCGAGGTTCTTCGGATCGAGCAGGATCATGGCTTCTCCCTGTCTGCCGCGGAGCGGCCGCGGCCGGCCCCGAGGGTAGCCCGGCCCCCGCGCATCGGGCCCGACCCCGCTATGCTTAGCAGCACGCAGCGAGCGCGCAGCGAGGAAAGCAGCTCGTGAGCACCTCCAAGACACCTCCCCTGTATCCGCCGGCCGCGGACACGCCGGACGCCGTCCTCATCGTGGACGACAACACGGCCATCCACCAGATGCTCCAGGGCGTCCTGCAGCGGGACGGCTCCCGTCAGCTGGTCAGCGTCAAGAGCGCCCGGGAGGCCCGCGAGCGACTGCTGGCGTCCCGCTTCGACGTGGTCGTCACCGACATCAGCATGCCCGACGAGGACGGCTTGAGCCTCATGCGCTGGGCCGCCGAGCACTGTCCGGACCCGGACTGGATCGTGCTGACCGGCCACGGCACGCTGGATGCCGCCATTCAGGCCCTTCAGCTGGGAGCCTTCGACTTCTTCACCAAGCCCCTCGAGAGCCTGACCGCACTGGACCACAGCGTGTCGAACGCGATCGAGCGGCGCCGGCTGATGCGCGAGGGGGATCGGCTTCACCGGGAGCTCGAGAGCGCGAACGAAGAGCTGAAGGAGAAGATCGGTCAACTCGAGAGCGCGTGCCGCCTCCTGGGGGAGCAGGCAGAGACGATCCACGCGGATCTGCGCCGGGCCAGCGTCATCCAACGCGCCCTGCTTCCCCGGAAGGCTCCGGAGCTCGGCCGCTTCGCGGTCCGGGCGCTCTACCGTCCCTCACAAGTCGTGGGCGGTGACCTCTACGACGTGATCCGGGTGGACTCGCATCGCACGGCGCTGGTGATGGCCGACGCGGCAGGCCATGGACTCAGTGCAGCGATGCTCGCAGTGGTCTTCCGTCAGCAGCTCAGCCTCGTTGACTCCGACACGCGGCAGGTCCTCGAACCTTCCGAGGTGCTCGAGCGTGTGAACCGAGCCCTCGCTGAGGATTTCGCCGCGCCCTCGCTCTTCATCACCGCGGCCTACGCACTTCTCGACACGCGGTCGGGGACGCTTTGCGCGGCCTCGGCGGGCCACACGCCATTGCTCGTACGGCGCGCCAGCGGCAAGATCGACCGAATCCCTTCCACCGGTCCTGCGCTCGGCCTCTACGAGAACGCACGCTTCGGCCAGCAGGAGCTGGAGCTGCACCCGGGTGATCTCCTGCTGCTCCACTCCGACGGAGCCTACGAGGTTCTCGATAGCGATCACGGGAAGCCCCTCGAGGCCGTCGAGCAGTGGCTGCGGGGCGCGGGAAAGAGCGACCCCCTGCAGCGGATTGCCCATTGGGACAAAGACGTCGGTGCACACGGCCCCAACGCGCAAGCGGACGACATCACGATCTTGCTGGTCGGCTCGGATATCGGCCCCTCCAGCCTGGACAACGGCACGCCTGCGCATGCTCCCCTCGGAGCCAGCACGGGCGCGACCGACGCTCCTCCGCCGGTCGAGGTGCTCATGGGATCCGACTCCGACCACATCGCGGTGAGCCTGCGAGGGCGAGCCGACTGGTCCCGGAGCGCCTCCTTCTACGACTCCTGCGCACAGGCGCTCGACCCGGGGCGTCCCCTGATCCTCGACCTGTCGCTCTGCCAGCACATGGACAGCACGTTCCTGGGCACGTGCTGCCCTCGGTGAGGGCGCTGTTCCAGGAGCTGGGCATGAAGCGGGTGCTCGACCACGTCGTTGGCACCCCGGTTCCCCTGCCGGAGCCCATGCACGCCATGGAGCCGTCCGAGTTGGGGGCGAGCGAGGAGAGACTGCGTATCCTTCGGGCCCACGAGCGGCTCGCCGAGCTGAACGAGCAGAACCGGGGGGAGTTCGACCCCCTGATCGAGGTGTTGCGGCGCGAGGTCGAGGCTGCGCGCGGCACGCGGTCCGAGGACTCCTGAGCCGGGGACGAGGGAGTCCGAGGCGACCGCTTAGGCCCCGAGGCCACACGGCGCTACTCTGAAGAGTGCGTGCGAGGGAGACCGCATGGTTTTCGACCTCGGACTCGTCGTGACCTTCTCGCTCTGTGTGTGGATCGTCATCGATCTGCTCGTCGCGGGGGGCGCCCGAGACCGCAGGCTCCCCTTCGTGGCCTTGGCCTCGACCTCGGGCATCTGGGTGCTCGGAGAGCTCGTCGGGAGCCGAGCGGCGACTCCTGAGGAGTACCTGTTCGCCCGGAGGATCCTCCACTTCGGCGTGGGCCTGCTTCCCGTCGCCTGGCTGGTGACGGCGGCCACAGCAGCGCGCGCGTCCTGGCTGCGCCGTGCACCCTGGCTGGCGCTCCTGCCCCTGGCTTCAGCCGCGTTCACGTACAGCTTCCTCTATTGGGACACCGAGGGCCGCTTCATCTCCGGTCCCTACCGGACACCCCACTACGGCCCGGTGTTCTGGTACTCAGCGGGGCTGGGCTGGATCCTGATCGTCATCGGGACCGGCCACTTCCTGGCGGCTGCCTCTCGCTTCGATCGCACCCGACCGCTTCGCATCGCGGCGGTGGCCCTGGGCAGCACCGTTCCGCTGATTGGGAACATGCTCTACGTCACCGGCGCGATCGGCAGCCCGGATCCCACTCCACTTCTCATCGGCGCCGGCGGCGTCGCGCTTCGGTTCGCCATCATCGACACGGGCCTCTCTGCGATGCTGCATCAGGCATCGAACGCTGTCTTCGAGCGGCTGAAGACCGGTGTGCTTCTCGCCGATCTCGAGGGCCGCGTGGTGGACGCGAATCCGACGGCGAGGGGCCTCGTCGACGTGCCCGATCCCAGCGGAGTGGCCCTCGATGAGCTGCTCGTCCGAACCCTGGAGCAACCCGACCGCGTGATCGATGTCGAACGGATGCCGCTGCGCCGCCCGCTCGGCGACCTGGGGCAGGCCGTGCTGCTCACCGATCGCACCGAGGCCGTGCGCCTGGAGAATCGGCTCCGCGAAGCGCAGCGACGCGAGAGCCTGGAGCTGCTGGCGGCCGGCGTGGCCCACGACTTCAACAACGTGCTGACGGTGATCCGCGGCTGCGCCGAACGGGCGAGATTGCAGCTCGATGGAGACCATGGGGCCCGCCCCTCCCTCGAGCAGCTCATTGAGGCCACGCGCGCGGCCGGCCGACTGGTGGACCAGCTCCTCGCCTACGCGGGCCAGCACGAGGGAGCCCTCCGTCTCCTCGACCTGAGGTCGGAGCTCGAGGGGCTGCAAGTGCTAGCGAAAGTGGCAGCGGGTCCGCGAGCCCGTCTCGAGTTCGACCTGGCCAACGACCTTCCCGCCGTCGAGGCAAACCCGGTCGAGATCCAGCAGCTTCTGATGAATCTCGTGGCCAATGCCGCCCAGGCCACGGAGGAGCAGGGTACGATCCGCGTGCGCGCCGTTTCGGAGCACCTCGCAACGGCCGATCTGGAGAGCGCCCGCTCGGGTCACCACGCCGGCCCCGGCGACTACGTGCTCATCGAGGTGAGCGACGAAGGACGCGGCATGGACGCTTCCACCCTGGAGCGCATCTTCGACCCCTTCTTCACCACGCGCGAGGAGGGCCATGGCCTGGGCCTGGCGGTCCTGGTGGGCATCGTCCACTCCTGCGGCGGAGCGCTTCACGTCGCCTCCACGCCTGGCGTCGGCACGACCTTCCGCATCCATCTGCCCGCGGCACCCGCAGCGGCCTAGCCAGACGCCTCGGAACCGCACGCCGCCCTGCCCCGCTGGGAGGCGCCGACGACGGCCCCGCCACGCAGGTCTCGACGTGGCGGCGCCCGCGCTACTGCGGCCGCTTCTTCGGCGTCAGGCGGGCCGCGTTCATGCCGCCGAGCCGTCGGTAGAGTGCGGGCTGCGCTAGCTGCCAGCCCACCACGCCGCCCAGCAGAAGAGCCACGTGCCGATAGCCCCGGCTGTGCAGCGAGTAGGCGATGGCCGTGGCGTCGACTCCCATCGAGCAGACCACGAGGATGTTCTTGTCCTTGGGAATCTGATGAAGGTAGCGGCCGAACGAGATCATCGAGGCCTGGTGGGAGTTGGGCAGGCCCTTCATGAGCCTTCGCTCCAGCTCGAAACGCACGTCGAGCACGAAGTTGTCATGATTTTCGAGAAAGGCCTCGTCCACGACGGACGGCCGGATCACGGGGACCGACGGCGTCGCCCCGCTGAAGAAGTCGCGGAGGGTCCGTACCAGGTGCTTCACGTCCCGCGCAGAGGTCCGATCGCCGAGGCTGATCCGGATGGTCTCGTTCGCCTCCTCCTCCGACACGCCGATCGCCGTGAGGACGTGGGACGGGGCCGTCTCGCCGGCGGCGCAGGCGGATCCAGCCGAGACCGCAATGCCGTTCATGTCCAGGACGGCGATCAGCTCCGCGTTGCTTGCGCCGGGAAACCCGAGACTCAGCGTGTTGGGCAGGCACCCGTCCGCGGGCGAGCGGACCACCAGATCCGGCCGGATGGCGCGAAGCCCAGCCAGCAACTCATCGCGCCGCGCCGCAACGGCCCCGCTCCGCGCCAGCAGATCCGGCACGCCGCGGCAGGCCTCGGCAAAGCCCGCGATGTTGTGGAGCCCTTCCGTTCCCGCACGTAGTCCGGCCTCCTGGTGCCCGCCTCGAAGCAGCGGAGCCATGGGAGCCCCGCGGCGCACGTACAGCGCTCCGACCCCCTTGGGGCCGTGGAGCTTGTGGGCGGAGAAGCTGGCGTAGTCGACATCGAGCACCCGAACATCGACCGGGATCTTGCCCAGGGCCTGGACGCAATCGCACAGGACTGGAGTCCCGCAACGTCTGGCCAGCGAGGAGATGGCCGGAACGTCCTGGACCGTGCCGATCTCGTTGTTTGCGAGCATGCAGCACACCAGCGAGGCCCCCTCCGCCAGCAGGCCCTCCAGCCCATCCATCCGCACGCGCCCGTCGGCATCCACCGGGATCGTCTCGACCTTGCATCCGCGGCCGGCCAGGTGCTCGAGAGTCTTCATGATCGAGGGGTGCTCGATGGGCATCGTGAGGATCCGGATCCCTTCGGATTTCGGCGTCTCGCCGAAGGCCGCCAGGACCTGGCTGTTGGCCTCGGTGCCACCGCTGGTGAAGACGATTTCGTCGGGCCGGGCGTTGACGGTCTGCGCGACGGCCTCGCGGGAGTCCTGCAGGTTGGCCGCCGCCGAACGAGCCAGGGCGTGAGCCCCGGAGGGGTTGCCGTGGTGCCGCCGCAGGACCCGATTCATGGCTCTGCGAACGCGGCGAGAGACGGCCGTGGTGGCGTTGTTGTCGAAGTTGACGGAGCGATGAAGGCGAAACACCGGCTTCCTCTCGTAGGTGCTCGCACCAGCATGGCCGAGGCGGGCCTCCCCCCGCATGACGGGCGTCATAGCCCGGACGCCCCCGTGGAGGCCCCTTCCGCGGCTGCCCCCCACTTCGGCTACCGTCGCACCATGGCCGACAACACCCAGATCATTCTCGTCGAGAAGCCGAGCGGGACGCTCGCCGAGTCGCACTTCGAATCCAGCCG
>JAFDET010000153.1 GCA_019310195.1 Deltaproteobacteria bacterium | reverse complement strand
GTTCGACGCCGTGGTAGCCGAAGTGGGTGACGAGCTGGCCGCCTCGATCGAGTGTGCCCGTCGCGCCGGTGTGAAGGAAGTCGTCGCCGACCCGGGCATCGGCTTCGGCAAGCGCCTGGAGCAGAACCTGGCGCTGGTGGCCGGCGTGGGCGGGCTGCGCGACCGCCTGGGCGTGCCGATCCTTCTGGGACTGTCCCGCAAGTCCTTTCTGGGCCATCTGACCGGCGACCCGGTGGAGCAGCGCGATGATGCGTCGCACGCCGCGGCGGCGGTGGCCGTCTTCGCCGGCGCCGACGCGATCCGCGTCCACGACATGCCCGGTGCGGTGCGGGCGGTGGCCGTGGCCGAGGCGCTGCGCGGCGCTCGCGCGGAGCGCGCCGGAGGAGGGGACGCGTGATCCAGTTCCTCTGGCAGCGCCTCCTGGAGATCTGGAGCTACATCCAGGAGAACTTCCATCCCATCTGGGACAGCCTGGACATCCTGGCGGTGACGTTCGCCGTCTACTGGCTGCTGCTGCTGATCCGCGGCACCCGCGCGGTGCAGATGCTGACGGGGCTGCTGGTCCTGATCGCCGTGCGTTTGATCTCCGACTGGGCCCAGCTCGCGACGGTGGGCCTGATCCTCGAGAACTTCTTCACCTGGGGCGTGATCATCATCATCATCCTGTTCCAGCAGGACATCCGGCGCGCTCTGGCGCGCATGGGACGCGGATTCTTCCCCGCGGTCTCGCGCCGGGAAGAGACGCAGATGCTCGAGGAGATCGTGCGGGCGGCGCAGACCCTGGCGTCCAAGCGGGTGGGCGCCCTGGTGGTGCTCGAGCGTGAGACGCGCCTGGACGACCTGATCGAGGCCGGCGTGCGCCTGGAGGCGGTGCCGACCAAGGAGCTGCTCACGGCCATCTTCCTGCCGTACTCGCCGCTTCACGACGGAGCCGTGGTCGTGCAGGACGGGCGCTTGACCTACGCCGGCTGCGTCCTGCCGCTCACGCTGCGCAGCGACCTGCCCGAGGGCGTCGGCACGCGGCATCGGGCCGCCGTAGGCATCACCGAGGACAGCGACGCGGTCGTGGTGGTGGTCTCGGAGGAGTCGGCGGCGATCTCGGTGGTGGTGGCGGGTGAGATGACGCGTGACCTGGATGCGCCTCGACTGCGCGAGGTGCTGCGCGACCTGTTGGCCGGCGAGCGCGAGCCGCTCGAGGTGGCAGAGCCCGACGTGAGCGAGGACAAGCCCAGCCACCTGCGCTCGGTGGGGACCGACTGATGGCCCGCAAACGCGACTCGACGCGCGCCTACAAGGTGGCGGCGGTGCTGATCGCGGTCCTGCTGTGGGTGGTGGCCCAGGGATCGAGCAATACCCAGAAGCCCTTCGACGTTCCGGTCGTGTTCCAGAACGTGCCCGAGAACCTGGTGATCACCGATCAGAACACGGAAGCCATCAACATCCGTGTGCAGGGCAGCCGAGCGGCCCTGCGCAACCTGGCGGGCGACAGCCTGGAGTACGTGGTGGACGTGTCCGGGGTGCACCGCGGCTCGGCCGACTTCGACGTGCCCCAGGAGCCCATCGAGGCCCCGCGTGGGGCCGAGGTGGTGTCGCGTTCGCCCTCGCGCCTGGAGGTCAAGTTCGAGCGTCGAGGGACGAAAGTGATGGCAGTGCGCGCGGATCTGGCCGGCGAGCCCGCGCAGGGCTTTCGGGTGGCCGCCGTGGAGGTGGAACCGCCCCGAGTGACCGTTACCGGAGCGCGTCGCGAGGTTCTGAGGCTGAACGAGGCGGTGACCGAGGCAATCGACATCACGGGCCTGTCCCAGGAAACCGAGCGCGAGGCGAGGCTGAACCTGGGGGGCACGCACGTCTGGGTCGAACAGCCGACCAGCGTGAAGGTGCGGGTCCGGATCGAGCCGATCGAGGCCGCAGGGGAGAACGGCGCGGGATGAAGCGGAAGCTCTTTGGAACCGATGGGGTTCGCGGGACGGCCAACCGGCACCCGATGACGGCCGAGACGGCGCTGGCCCTGGGGCAGGCGATTGCGCACGTGTTCCAGCGCAACGGCACGGAACGCCATCGCATCATCATCGGCAAGGACACCCGGCTCTCGGGGTACCTGTTCGAGAACGCCATGGCCGCCGGGATCTGCTCCACCGGCGGCGAGGTGCTCCTGGTCGGGCCCATGCCGACCCCGGGCATGGCATTCCTGACCGCCGACATGCGCTGCGACGCGGGTGTGATGATCTCCGCGAGCCACAACCCCTACGAAGACAACGGGATCAAGTTCTTCTCGCGGGACGGCTTCAAGCTGGACGACGCCATCGAGCAGCGGATCGAGAACCTGATCGCCTCGGGCGCCCTGGAGGGAGCGCGAGCCGAGTCCGAAGAGATCGGCACCGCCCACCGCATCGACGACGCTTCGGGCCGCTACGTGGTGTTCCTGAAGAACACCTTCCCCCGGGAGTTCACGCTGGACGGGCTGCGCGTGGTGCTGGATTGCGCCAACGGCGCCGCCTACAAGGTGGGTCCGACGGTGCTGGCCGAGTTGGGAGCCGAGGTCTTCAGCCTCGCTGTCGACCCCAACGGGCGCAACATCAACGAGGGCGTGGGCTCGCTGCATCCGGAGCACGCGGTGGCCCGCGTGCGCGAGGTGCGCGCGGACCTGGGCATCGCCCTCGACGGCGACGCGGACCGCGTCGTGATCGTGTCCGAGGATGGCGAAGTGGTGGACGGCGATGCACTGCTTGCGCTCTTTGCGAGCGACCTGTCGGAGCGCGGGATGCTCGAGGGTGGCGCCGTCGTGGGCACCGTGATGAGCAACATGGGCCTCGAGAAGTCCCTGGACGCCATGGGCTTGGGGCTGATTCGCACCCAGGTGGGCGACCGCTACATGGTCGAGGCCATGCGCAACGGCGGCTACAACCTGGCCGGCGAGCAGTCCGGACACTTCGTCTTCCTCGACCACAACACCACCGGCGATGGGCTCATCACCGCACTCCAGGCGCTGGCGATCATGAAGCGCACCGGAAGGCCGCTTTCGGAGCTGGTGGCCGGCTTCCAGCCTTTCCCGCAGGTTCTGCTGAACGTACGCGTCGCAGAGCGAAAGCCGTTCGAGCAGGTGCCCGAGGTGGTCGAGGCGGTGCGCAAGCTGGAGCAGGAGCTGGCCGGGAAGGGCCGCATCCTGCTGCGCTACAGCGGCACCGAGATGAAGGCCCGGGTCATGGTCGAGGGCGAGGACGAGGCGCGCGTGAACGAGCTGGCGAAAGAGCTGGCGAATCTCGTCCAGCGGAGGCTCGGCGGAGCGTGAGCGGTCTGGTCTTCGTCCTGGATCCCCTGTACGCCCTGCGCGACGTGGCGCCCAGCCCCGAGCTGGATCCGGTCGCGGCAGTCAAGCTGGCCGAGCTGGCGGGCGTGGACGCCGTGCGCATTTCCGGCCAGCGAGAGGGCGACGCCGTTGAAGTGCGCCGCGTGGCCCGCTGTCTGGAGCTCGCCATCGAGTCGTCTCCCGGCGGCTTGAAGGCCGCGCTGGAGGTGCGGCCGGACCGGGTGTTGCTGGTCGAGCCGGCCACCACGCCCGTGCTGCGCCAGCTGGAGGAGGCCGGCATCCCGGCCTGGGCGCGCGTCAACGCCGAGGTGGACGCCGTGAAGGCTGCCCACACCGCGGGCGTGGCCGGCGTCGAGTTTCATACGGCCAACGCCGTGGATCTGCCCGATGGCGCGCGTGCCGCGGCCCTCGAGGCCCTGGCCGATGCCTCGCGACTGGCCGCGAAGCTGCGGCTGCCGGTCGCCCTGGGTGGTGGCCTGGACTGGCGCAGCCTGCGGCCCTTTGCTCAGCGCGTGGGGGCTCTGGAGCGCGTGGCCGTGGGGCGGGCGCTCGTGGCCCGGGCGCTGCTGGTGGGGATCGAGCGCGCCCTCGAGGACCTGCGCAGCCGCCTGTCGTGATCATCGGCCTCGCCGTCGAGTTGGTGGACCTGGAGCGCTTCGCGCGGGCCGAGGACCGCTTCGGCGAGCGTCTGCGCCGGCGTCTGTTCACCGACGAGGAGCGCGCGGCGAGCCCGCGACTGGAGAGCCGTGCCGCTCGCTTCGCCGCCAAGGTGGCCGCCCGGCGCGCGTTGGGCATGCCCCCGGGCGGCTGGCAGGAGGTCCGCATCCTGGGCGGCGGCGGTCGGGCGCCGGAGCTGCGCTTCACCGGCGCCAGCGAACGCCGCGCCCGCGAGCTGGGCGTGGCGCGTACGCTTCTCAGCCTCAGCCACGACGCCGGCGCTTGCGTAGGCCACGTGGTGCTGGACAATGGAGCGGGATGAAGATCTGGCGGCTGGTGGGCGCCGAGGGCATGCGCGCTCTCGATCGACACACGATCGAGGCGCTGGGCGTACCGGGCCCGGTGCTCATGGAGAGCGCCGGCCGGGCGGTGGCCGAGGCCGTCCTGGCGCGTCGCCCGCGCCGCGTTCACGTGGTGTGCGGTGCCGGCAACAACGGCGGCGATGGCCTGGTGGTGGCGCGGCACCTGCACGCTCTGGGCGTGGAGGTGGACGTGGCACTCCTGGGCGCGCCGCGGGGCGATGCCGCCGCGCAGCTGGACCGCGCCCGGGCGTTCAGGGTTGCCGAGGGCGATGGGGAGGACGCCGACCTGATCGTGGACGCGATCTTCGGCACGGGGCTAAAGCGAACGGTGGAAGGCGATGCGGCCCGCGCCATCCAGGCGATCAACGCCCGGGAGGTCTGTGTGGTGGCCGTAGACCTGCCCTCCGGCCTCGACGCCGACACGGGTCAGGTGCACGGCGTCGCGGTGCGCGCCGACGAGACCGTCACCTTCGGCCTGCCCAAGGTGGGCCTGGCGGTCGAGCCGGGCCGCAGCCTGGCGGGTGCGGTGAGCGTGGCGCGGATCGGCATCGCGGAGCGGGCGCCGGGCGTCGAGGCCGACGCCGAGCTGTGGACGCGGGCCGCCGCGGCCGCGTTCCTGCCGGAGCGCCGCAGCGAGGGACACAAGGGAAGCTTCGGGCACGTGCTGGTGGTGGCGGGGTCCGAGGGAAAGACCGGCGCGGCGGCCCTGGCCACCCGTGCCGCGATCCGGGCCGGGTCCGGGCTCGTGACCCTGGCGTGTCCTGCGGGCTTGAACGACGTGCTGGAGGAGAAGTGCACCGAGGCCATGACGGCGCCGGTGGCGGACACCCCCGAGCGCGCCTTCGCGGGTGCCGCCGAGGATGCCCTCCTGGCGCTGGCCGAGGAACGCGACGTGGTGGCGCTGGGCCCGGGCATCGGGCGCGCGCCGGAGACCGCGGCGCTGGTGCGCGGGCTGTGCAAGCGCATCTCGAAGCCCCTGGTCCTGGACGCCGACGGCATCAACGCCTTCGAAGGCCACCCCGGCGAGCTGCGCGCCAGCGTGATCACGCCGCATCCCGGCGAGGCGGCGCGCCTGCTGGGCTGCGAGACGGCCGAGATCCAGCGCGACCGGCTGGGGGCGGCCCGGCGCCTGGCCGAGGAGACCGGCGCCGTGGTGGTGCTGAAGGGCGCCGCAACCGTGGTGGCCGAGGCCGGAGCGCCGCCGCTCATCAATCCCACCGGAGGGCCGGCGCTGGCCAGCGGGGGCACCGGTGACGTCCTCACGGGTCTGGTGGCGGCGCTGCTGGCCCAGGGGCTGGCTCCACGCTGCGCTGCGGGCGTCGGGGTGTACCTGCACGGCCTGGCCGGAGATCGCCTGGGGGTGGGCGACTCCGGGCTCATGGCGGGGGATCTGGCGGACTCCCTGCCCGAGGCGGCGGCCGCCCTGCGGTCCGCGTCGCCTGCGAGGGCCGGCTTTGCAGTGCGCTTCCCCGAGCCCTGAGTCCACCCGGGCCTTGGGGGTGGCGCTGGGCCGCGCGGCCGATCGCGGCCTGGCGGTGGCGCTACTGGGCTCGCTGGGTGCGGGCAAGACGCTCTTCGCCCAGGGCGTGGCCGAGGGGCTGGGTCTCGATCCGCGCGGCGTGCAGAGTCCGACGTTCGTGATTGCCTGCGAGTACCCCCTGCCACCCCGACCGGAAGGCGGCTCTCTACGCCGGCTGGTTCACGCGGACCTCTATCGCCTGGAACGCCCGGAGGAGGTCGAGGCTGCGGGTCTGCGCGACTGGCTGAGTCCCGACACACTGCTGCTGGTGGAGTGGGCCGACCGGGCGCCGGAGGCGCTGCCGGACGATCGCCTGGAGATCCGCATCGGAGGCGGGCCCGAGGGCCGGGTGCTAGAGATCGAGGCCCGGGGCGCTGCTGCGGAGGCGGTGCTTTCCCGCTGGAGGTCTATGTGGCTCTGATCGTGCAGAAGTACGGCGGCACCAGCGTTGCCGATGCCGAGCGTATCCGCGCCGTGGCGGAGCGGGTGGTGGCGACCGCCCGCGAGGGGAACCAGGTGGCGGTGGTGGTTTCCGCCATGGGCGGCGAGACCGATCGTCTGGTGGACCTGGCCCACGAGCTGGGCGGGGACGAGCCGGATCCGCGGGAGTACGACGCGCTGCTCTCCACGGGCGAGCAGAAGACCACCGCGCTCCTGGCCATGGCGATCCGCCGGCTCGGCGCAACCGCTCGATCGTTCAATGGAGCCCAGATGGGCATGCGCACCGATGCCGCCCACACGCGCGCGCGCATCGAGAGCCTGGATGCCGGGCGCATTCGCGCGGCCCTGGACCAGGGCCACATCGCGGTGCTGGCCGGCTTCCAGGGCACCGATGAGGACGGCAACATCACCACGCTCGGGCGGGGGGGCTCGGACACCTCCGCGGTGGCGGCTGCGGCCGCGCTCGAGGCGGACGTCTGCGAGATCTACACGGATGTGGACGGGGTCTTCACCACGGATCCGAACGTCTCGTCCAGGGCGCGCAAGCTGGAGCGCGTGGCCTACGACGAGATGCTCGAGCTGGCCAGCCTCGGCGCACGGGTCCTGCAGACCCGCTCCGTCAAGTTCGCCAAGCGCTACGGCGTGCGCCTTCACGTACGCTCCTCGTTCCACGGGGGCGAGGGGACCTGGGTTGTTCCCGAGGAGGAAGTGATGGAACGATTGGTCGTCTCGGGAGTGACCTACAACACCAATGAGGCAAAGATCCGTGTGCGCGGGGTGAAGGATCAACCCGGCGTGGCGGCCGCGCTCTTCACGCCGCTTTCGGCCTCCGCGATCGTGGTGGACATGATCATCCAGAACGTGGGTCAGGACGGCAGCACGGATCTCACCTTCACGGTTCCGCGCGACGACTACGCCCGGGCCCTGGGCCTGGCCCAGGACGCCGCTTCGGTGATCGGCGCCCAGGCCGTGGAAGGGGACGAGGCCATCGCCAAGGTCTCCATCGTGGGCCTGGGGATGAAGGACCACGCGGGCGTGGCGACGCGCATGTTCCAGGTGCTGGCGGAGGAAGGCATCAACATCCAGCTCATCTCGACCAGCGAGATCAAGGTCTCGGTGGTGATCGAGGAGAAGTACACGGAGCTGGCGGTACGGGCCCTTCACGCCGCCTTTGTCGAGGCGGGAGCCACGGCGCCCGTCGAGGAGTCGTGAGCCGCGCGGCCTGGCTCACGGCGGCGGCCCTGCTGGCCCTCGCCTTGCCCGGTCCCGCGCCCCAGCCGGGGCCGTGCCCCGATCCGTC
>JAFDET010000395.1 GCA_019310195.1 Deltaproteobacteria bacterium | reverse complement strand
ATCACCCTGGGTGGCCTTTTCGCCCTGGGGCTCGTCACCGACTTCGTCGGGCGCCGCACACCGCTCCCGCGCGTCACGCTGCTGATCGTGCTGGGCTTCGTCATCGGGCCCGCGTGCCTGGGCTGGCTCCCGGATCCCAGCACCCGCTGGTTCCCCTACGTGGCCGACATGGCGCTGGTCATGGTGGGCTTCCTGCTCGGCGGCGGGCTCGTCGAGCGGCTGAAGAGTCACGGCCGCGTGATCTGGAGCGTCGCCACCGGCAAGCTTCTGGGTGCCTTCGCGGTGGTGTTCTTGGGTCTCCTCGCCCTGGGGATCGACTGGCGGATGGCCTGCCTGCTGGGCGCGCTTGCGGGCGCGACGGCTCCCGCGGCCACCGCGGATGTGGTGAAGGAGAGTCGGGCGGACGGGCCCTTCACGCGGACGTTGCTGGGCGTGGTCGCGCTGGACGACGCCGCGGGCCTGGTGCTCTTCAGCCTGACGCTGGCTGCGGCCCAGGCTGCAACGGGCGTGGGCGGCCTGGACGCCCTGGTCTTCGGCGCCTGGGAGGTGGTCGGCGCCGTGCTGCTGGGCCTGGCCCTGGGCGTGCCCATGGCCGCGCTCACCGGCCGCCTGGCCGAGGGCGAGCCGACCCAGGCCGAGGCGCTGGCGGGCGTCTTCCTGTGCGGAGGCCTGGCCATCGCCCTGGAGACCTCGTTCCTGCTGGCCTCGATGACCATGGGCGCGGTCGTCGCCACCCGCGCCCGCCACCACCGGCGCCCCTTCCACGCCATCGAGGGCATCGAGTGGCCCTTCATGATCCTCTTCTTCGTGCTGGCCGGGGCGTCGCTCGACGTCAGCGCGTTGCGCACGCTTGGCGCGCCGATCGCCGCGTACGTGGTGCTGCGGACGCTGGGGATCGATCTCGGGACGCGCGCGGGCGCCGCCGCGGCCCGGGCCGACCCTGCGATCCGTCGCTGGATGGGCCCGGCGCTGCTTCCCCAGGCCGGCATCGCGCTGGGGATGGCGCTGGTGGCGGCGCAGCGTTTCCCGGAGCTGGGTGGGGACCTGCTCAACATCGCCATCGTCAGCACGGCGCTCTTCGAGATCGTCGGCCCGGTCTTCACGCGCCGCGCCGTGGTTCGCGCGGGCGAGGCGGGGCGGGCGCCGGAGTAGCGCGACCGGCGCCCCGCGGAGGAGGCGGAGAGTGTGCACCCGGCGCTACCCTGCCCGCCGTGAGGGGAACCCGACGGACGTTCGCAGCCACGATGATCGCGGCGCTTCTGGCGTGCGGCAGCTCCGAGTCCGGCGAGGCCGCCGCGCCCGAGGCCCCTGAGCCGCAGGCCCAGGAGCAAGGGCTGGTGCCGGAGGCGGCCTCCGAGGAGCTCCCTGATCCGGCGCTCGATCCCGAGGCCCGCTTCCGCAGCATCGCCCGCTTGGACGAGATCTGGAAGGGCGACCTGGACGGGATCGCGGCGCGCGGTCGGCTGCGCGTGCTGGTGACCTTCAGCCGCACGAACTACTTCCTCGACGGAGGCCGCCCGCGCGGGATCACCTACGAGCTGGTGGAGACCTTCGTCAAGCAGCTCAACAAGAAGCTCGGACGCCGACGGCGCCCCATCGCACCGCTCTACATTCCGGTGTCTCGCGACGAGATGCTCGGCGCCCTGGCAGCGGGTCGCGGCGACATCGCTGCCGCCAACCTCACGATCACGGCCTCTCGGCAGGCGCTGGTCGACTTCGCCACGCCGCTCTGGAGCGGAACCCGCGAGGTGGTGGTGACGGGGCCCGGGACGCCGTCGCTCGAGACGCTGGAGGACCTGTCGGGGGTCGAGGTCTTCGTGCGCCCCTCCAGCAGTCACCACGAGACGCTGGTGGCGCTGAACCAGCGATTCACGGCCCTCGGCAAGGCACCGGTCTTCATCCGCCCTGCGGACGAGCAGTTCGAGCTGGAGGAGATCCTGGAGTTGGTGCTCAACGGCACCTACACCGCCACCGTGGCCGACGATCACATGGCCCGGTTCTGGGCGGGCGCCATGGACGGCCTCCAGGTGCGCGAGGACCTGGTCCTCCAGCAGGATGTCGACATTGCCTGGGCGCTCCGCAAGGACATGCCGGAGCTCATGGCGACCGTCAACGAGTTCACCCGCAAGCACAACCGGGGGACGCTCGTCGGTAACGTGCTCTACCAGCGCTACTTGAAGAAGAACCCCTGGGTGAGGAACAACCGCTCCCCTGGGTGAGGAACAACCGCTCGAAGCGGGAGCTCGAGAAGCTGGACGAGATGGTCGCCCTCTTCCGCAAGTACGGCGCCCAGTACGACTTCGACTGGATGCTGGTCGCGGCCCAGGCCTATCAGGAGTCCGGCCTCGACCACAGCAAGCGCAGCAGGGCCGGTGCCGTCGGCGTCATGCAGGTCCTGCCCACCACCGCGGCCTCCCGTCAGGTCGGCATCCCGGACATCGACGATCTGGAGAACAACATCCACGCAGGTGTGAAGTACCTGCACTTCCTGGCGGAGCACTACTTCAACGACCTGGAGGCGGACGCCCTGAACCGGGGGCTCTTCACCTTCGCCGCTTACAACGCCGGTCCGACCCGGATCCAGCGATTGCGGCGCGAGGCCAAGCAGCGCGGCCTGGATCCCAACCGCTGGTTCGAGAACGTCGAGGTGGTGGTGGCCGAGCAGGTGGGCTCGGAGCCGGTCCGCTACGTCTCGAACATCTACAAGTACTACGTGGCGTACAAGCTCGAGTATCAGCACTTCAAGCGACGCGAGCGCCTGCTGGAGGGCGCCGCCAGCAGGGGTTGAGTAGACTGCGGCCGATGCGCAGCTTCCTCCCCTCCCTCCTGCTCGTCCTGGGCGTGGCCCTGCCCGCGTCGGCTGCTGCACCGCCTCAGTACGTGCGCGACGCCGACCTCGCCGAGCCCATGCGGCCGCTCTCTGCCACGTCGGCGGCCGGGCTGGTGCTGCTGGAGGGCGAGGACGGCTTCATCGCCGTGGATCAGCCCGAGGGTGCGGTTCACGGCCCCGGCTGCCTGCCCGGCATGGCGGCGTCGGAACGCGTGATCGAGGACGGGCTCGGGGGCCGGAGATGGGGATCGGCATCGACTACGTGGACCATTTCTCCAGCGGTGAGGGAGTGGCCCTCTACGCGGATCACGAGTACGAGCTGGTCAGCGTCTACGAGAATACAAGCGGCGAAGATCGGGACTCCATGGCG
>JAFDET010000152.1 GCA_019310195.1 Deltaproteobacteria bacterium | reverse complement strand
GATGGGGTGGGGGACCTCGAACGCCGCCCTCGAGCCCTACCTGCCACGGCAGGCGGAGATCGTCGAGTACCCGAAGTCCGGTCACTTCGTGCACATCGAGCACCCGCGCGGTGTGGCCGACCTGGTCCTGGATTTTCTGTCGTGATCCACTGGCTCGAGCACTATCGCGTGCGGCTGGCGCTGCACGAGCTTCGGCCGGGGGCCGGCCGCGCGCTGCTGCTGCTGCACGCCCTGGCCGCGCGCGCGCCGGAGCGAGTGCCGCCGGAGCTCTCCGCCTGGCCCGGGCCGGTCTACGCGCTGGACTTCACCGGGCACGGCGCCTCGACGGTTCCGAAGGGGGGCGGATACACCTGCGAGCTTCTCATCTCGGACGCGGACCATGCCCTGGCGAAGCTGGGCTCGGCCACCGTCGCGGGCAGAGGCCTGGGCGCCTACGTGGCATTGCTGACCGCGGGCTCGCGGCCCAAGCAGGTGCGCGGCGCCATCCTGCTGGACGGCCCGGGGCTGGCGGGGGGCAGCGCCATTCCCGGGACGCCGCAGATCCATACGCCGGACCCCGACGCCGTGTCGCCCCCGGATCCCCTGGCCCTGATCGAGCTCGGCACCGACGTGCGCCCGCCGGACTACGCCACGGCCTATGCGCGCCAGGCGACGCATCTCTCGGATCTGGATTCTCCCATCTATGTATGCGCGTCCGAGCGGCCGCAGTGGCTGCGCGCCGTAGTGGAGGAACCCGGCGTTCAGGAGTCGTCGCTGGAAGACGCACTCGCGGCGTGCGCCAAGGAGACCATCCGCGCTGGCTGCGTTGCGCTCCTTGCGCCGTAGCTACGGCTATGGCTCAGTCGCGCGCCTTGCCAGCGCGGCGTCTCGACGCCCGGGCCGGCGCACTCCATCTTGGGTCGGGCTCCTAGGTGGCGCGACTCGAAGGCAAGGTGGCCGTCGTCACCGGCGGTGCGTCGGGCATCGGCGCGGCCACGGTGCGGCGGCTCGCCGAGGAGGGTGCGGCGGTGGTCGTCGCGGACCTCCAGGACGAGAAGGGCGAGGCGCTGGTCGCGGAGCTGGCGAAGGCGGGCCTGCGCGCGGCCTACCGACACTGTGACGTCGCGGAGCTTTCCCAGCTGGAGGAGGCCGTGGCCTGCGCCTGCTCGGAGTTCGGCGGGCTGGACGTGATGCACAACAACGCCGCGTGGTCCGGTGGCGGCTACGTCGCGGACATCGATCCCGAAGTCTGGCGGCGCAGCCTGGCCGTGATGCTGGACGGCGTCTTCTACGGCTGCAAGGTGGCCATTCCCGCCATGCTCGAGCGCGGCGCCGGCTCCATCGTCAACACGTCCTCGGTGGACGGCTTCTACGGCGAGATGCTCTCGTCGCCGTACACCACGGCCAAGGCCGGCGTGATCAACCTGACCCGGAACGTGGCCATCGAGTACGGCCGCAAGGGCATCCGCGCCAACGCGGTCTGCCCCGGGGTCGTGGACACGCCCCTGCTGGACGTGGTGCTCCAGGCCGGGACCCGCACCCGGGAGCAGATCGCAGACATGCACGCCCTGGGACGGGTGCTGGAGCCGCGGGAGATCGCCAATCTGGTGCTCTTCCTGGCCAGCGACGAGTCCTCGGCCATCACTGGGGCCGCCATCCTCGCGGATGGAGGCCTGACGGCGGGCACCCGGCTCACTGGATTCCCGACTTTCGGCGGCGGCTCGTATGGGTAGACTATGCCGCTTCCACAAGGAGGACTCATGCGGCTCATTACTACGCTGATCCTGGCCGGGGCCCTGGCGGTTCTGGGCTGCGCCAAGCCCGGCCCGTCGGACCAGGCGCTGGCCACCGCGGACTTCGCGGTCAAGCAGGCCAGGGACCAGGGCGCGGACCAGGTGGCTTCGGCCCTGATGCGCAGCGCAGAGGAGAAGCTCGGCCGGGCGCGGGCCCTCCACAAGAAGAAGAAGTACGACGAGTCCGAGCGTCTGGCCCAGCAGGTGGCCGTCGAGGCCCAGCTCGCCGACTCCATCACGCGCAACAAGATCGCCAAGGACCACCTGGCCCGGGCCCAGCAGGCGCTCCCGCCGGCAGTCGGCGTGGGCTCGATGGGAGAGATCCGATGAAGCGGCTCGTCCTCGTAGCAGTGCTCCTCGCCTTCGGCGCAGCCTGCGCCAACACGACGCCCAGCCCGGAAGTGGTCCGTGTGAAGCGCGAGTACAACGATGTGCTCGACGATCCGCGCATCGACGCCAAGAATTCGATCCAGCTCCTGGAGGCGTCCAAGGAGATCCAGGCTGCCGAGGCGGCGAACCGCAGCAAGGATTTCGACGTCGTCACGCACAACGTCTACATGGCGGAGACCCGGATCCGCATCGCCCGGCTCAATGCCGAGACGAAGCTCGCCAACCAGCAGGCCGAGTCCGAGATGAAGAACGTGGCCATGCGCGCCCGTGCCTTGGAGAAGGAGCTGGCGGACCTGGAAGCGCGCCAGACCGAGCGCGGTGCGGTGCTGGCCCTGGGCGGCGTGCACTTCGACTTCAACGACACCGAGCTGAAGCCCGACGCCAGCCGCAAGCTCTCGCGGCTGGCCGGCTTCTTGATCGCCAATCCCAACCGCAACGTCCTGGTCGAGGGCTACGGCGACATCGTGGGACCGGATCCGGCGAACGAGCAGGTGTCCCAGGCGCGGGCCGAGGCGGTGAAGCGCTACCTGGTGGCCAACGGGATCGCGCCGGAGCGCATCACCGTGGTCGCTTACGGCGGTGCGGATCCGCTGGAGAGCAACAAATCGGACGAGGGCCGCGGCCAGAACCGCCGCGCCCAGATCACGATCCTTCCGCCGGGCGTCTCGGCGCAGACCATCGTGGGGCCGCCGAGCGACATCTCGCCGGAGGTCTCGGCGCCGCGGTAGATCCCGTGCGCATCGGCATCGTCGTTCGGAACATGGGGCCCCAGGCCGAGGCCGAGACCCTGGTCTCGTCCGCGCGGGTCGCCGAGGATGCCGGCCTCGACTCCATCTGGGTGGTCGATCACGTCGCAATTCCGCCCGACGACGCCGAGGGGTCGGGCGGGCGCTACCTGGATCCCCTGGCCACGCTCGCCTTCCTGGCGGGCTGCACCCGGCGCATCGGCCTGGGCACGTCGGTGTTGGTGCTGCCGTACCGACCGGCGCTTCCCACCGCCAAGTGGATCGCAACGGTCCAGGAGCTTTCGGGCGGCCGGCTGCTGCTGGGCGTTGGGGTCGGCTGGATGGCGCCCGAGTTCCGCGCCCTGGGCGTGGAGCGCAGCCGGCGCGGCGCCCTGACGGACGAGGTCCTGACGCTCCTCGAGCGCTGCTTTGCCGACGACGAGGTGGAGTGGAACGGGCAGCGCTTCCTGTTCCGGCCGCGGCCGCCCCGGCCGCCCATCCTGGTGGGAGGTGCGCCGCCCCAGGCCATCCGCCGCGCGGCGCGTTTCGGGGCCGGCTGGATGCCCATGGGCGGCGAGCCCGAGGACCTGGCGCCCCACGTCCGCGAGCTCAGGGCGCAGGTGCCCGATGCCGAAGTGGTGGTCCTGACCGCGCTTCCCCTGGATGACCCGGCCCAGGCGCGCCGGCGGCTGGACGCCTACCGGGACGCCGGCGTCACGCGCGTGGTGCACGGGGCGGGACGCGTCGACCTGGACGGCTTCGCCCGTGCCGTCGACGGCCTGGCGGCGCTCACGGACGCGGGCTGATCTTCCGGAACGCCAGCCGCATGAAGCCGCGCGGGATCTCCACCAAGCTCGTCAGCGCGCGCAGGTAGCCCGGCAGCACCACCGAGTAGCGGTTCTCGCGGATCGCACGGACGATGCCCTGCACCACGTCCTCGATGGGGAAGCGCACCTGGTCCACCGTGCGCTTGCCGCGCAGCCGCTGGTACGGCGCATAGGCCTGGGTGGCGTCGTCCATTTCGGTGGCGGTGCTGCCGATCTGCACCAGGGTCAGGCCGATGGGCAGGCCCTTCAGCTCGAGTCGCAGCCCGGCCGTGTAGTGGGCGAGGCCGGCCTTGCTGGAGCCGTAGTGCACCAGTCCTGGCGGCGTCACCACCGCGGCCACCGAAGACAGGTTGACGATGTGGCCCCCGCCCCGCTCCAGCATGCGCGGGATCACCTGCTGGCACAGGTGGATGGGCGTCAGCAGATTCGTGCGGAAGAGGGTCTCGATGTCCTTGGCCTTCCGGTCCAGGACGAAGCCGATGTTGGAAACGCCGGCGTTGTTGATCAGCACGTCGACCGGCCCGTCCTCCTCGATCCGCGCGATCAGGCCGTCCACCTGGGCGGGATCGGACAGGTCGGTCGGAACCGCACGGGCGTCGAGCTGCTCCGCAAGCTCCTGCAAGGGGCCGGGGCTGCGCGCCACCAGCGCCAGTTCTGCGCCCTCCTCGTGCAGCGCCTGCGCCAGCGCACGGCCGATTCCGCGCGATGCGCCGGTCAGAAGGATGCGCCGGCCGGAAATCTCCACGGCGCGATGGTACGCTCCCGTCCGTGTCCGACCAAGCGACTACCATCATCCTCGTTCGCCACGGAGAGACCTCCGCCAACACCGAGCGCGTGTGGCACGGCTCGACGGACACGGCGCTGTCCGACCGGGGCTGGGAGCAGGCCCGACTGGTGGCCCGGCACCTGGCCGAGGCCGAGCCGCCTGCGACGGCGCTCTACACCAGCCACCTGCAGCGGGCCTCCAACACCGCACGCGAGATCGGCAAGGCCCAGAGTCTGTTGCCGCGCATCGACCGCGGAGTGGCCGAGTACCACCTGGGAGCCTGGGAGGGCCGGCGCTTTCACGACCTCCTGGTCCAAGAGGACTTCTGGACCCGAATCCACGGGGACCCGGACTTCGCACCCGCCGAGGGCGAGTCCGTGCGCCAGGTTGCCGACCGCTTCGCCGACTCGATGCGGAAGATCGCCGAGACGCACCCCGGCGAGCGCGTGATCGTCGTCTCCCACGGCGGCGCCATGGCGCTGGGGCTGGGCTGGCTGATCGACGGCCATTACAGCTCCTGGAAGCGCATCATGAACAACTGCGCCATCTCGGAGCTGATCCTCGGGCCCAAGCCCCGCCTGGCCCGCCTAGCCCGCCTGAATGACTCGGCGCACCTGGTCGGCGTCGAGCTCGCGGATCCCCGCGACCTGGGCGGTGACGAAGGGTCGGACTGACCCCTACTCGACCACCTCCAGCAGCTCCACCTCGAAGATCAGGGACGCTCCGGGCGGAATGCGCGGAGGGGCGCCGCGGTCGCCGTAGGCGATCTCGGGCGGACAGATCACGCGCGCCTTGCCGCCCACCTTGACCAGCTGGAGCGCCTCGGTCCAGCAGGGGATGACGCCGTTCAGGGGAAACACCGCGGGCTGGCCGCGCTCCACCGAGCTGTCGAAGACGCTGCCGTCGAGGAAGGTGCCGTGGTAGTGCACCTTGACCCGGTCGGTCGCCGCCGGGGTGGCCCCTTCGCCTTCGGTGGTGTGCACGATGATCAGGCCCGATGCGGTGCGGACGGCTCCCTCTTCCTCGGCCGCCTTGGCCAGGAAGGCGACTTCGGCCTCCCGCCGACCCTCCGCCGCGCGCGTTGCCCGACGGACGGCGAGCTCCTTCACCTTGGGCTCGGCCTGGGTCATGTCGACCCGCGTCGCGGTGCCGCCGGCGGCGTCGGTGAGACCCTGGCTCAGAGCGTCGATCTCCACCTCGCTCAGCTCGAGGCCCTGGATGTTCTCGCCCAGCTTGTAGCCCAGTGCGTAGGCCGTCTGCTGCTCCTCGGTGTCGAGAGGAGCCTGTGTCGCCTGCTGCGGCTGGCACGCCAACGCGAGCATCAGCGCGACACTCCACATTCCAATTCTCACGGTCTCATCCCCCTGGCCCGCGTTCCCGTCTGCGAGCACGTGGTCGCGTACGCCCGGCCGGCCCACTCCACGAGGAGCGGGCGGGTGTCACGCGGATCGATGATCTCTTCGACGCCGAAGGCTTCGGCGGTGAGGAAGGGAGAGCGCATGGATGCGTACTCCTCCTCGAGCTGTCTGCGCATCGCCTCCGGGTCCTGGGCTGCGTCGAGCTGGCGACGATAGGCCGCTTCGACGCCGCCTTCGATGGGCAGGGAGCCCCACTCGCCCGACGGCCAGGCGTAGCGCAGGCTCATCCGGTGGTGGGCGGTGTTCCCGGCGCCGGCCACCCCGAAGCACTTGCGCACCAGGATCGAGGCCCAGGGAACCCGGGCCTGGTACACCGCGGCCAGTGCGCGCACGCCGGCGCGGATCGTTCCGGTGCGCTCGGCCTCCACCCCCACCATGAACCCCGGGTTGTCCACGAAGTTCACCACGGGGAGATGGAACGTGTCGCACAGGTCCACGAAGCGGGTCATCTTCTCGGCGGCGGCCGCGTCGATGGCGCCGCCCCGCTGCTTGGGGTCGTTGGCCAGCACGCCCACCGCGATGCCGTCCAGCCGCGCCAGCGCCGTCACCAGGGGCCGGCCGAAGCCGCGGCCGATCTCGAAGAGCGAGCCCCGGTCGAGCACGGCCTCGAGGATCCTGCGCATGTCGTAGACCCGGCGTCGCTCATGCGGCACCGCGGACAGCAGGGCCTCCTCGCGCCGCTGCGGATCGTCCTCCGGTTCGATCCGTGGCGGGAGCGTATCGACGGAGTCCGGCATGTAGGAGAGGAAGCGCCTCACCTGCTCCAGTGCGTCGGCTTCGCTCTCGGCCTCGTTGTCCACCGCCCCGGATCCCCGTGCGTGGATGTGAGAGCCGCCCAGCTCTTCCTTGCCCAGGTCACGGCCCAACGCCCGCCGCACCACGGGCGGGCCGGCCACGAAGAGCTGGCTGGTGCCGCGCACCATCACCGAGAAGTGCGAGGCCGCCACCCGCGCCGCCCCCAGTCCCGCAACCGGCCCCAACGCGGCAGCCGCCACCGGAACCGTCGCCAGCAGCTCGACGGACACCTCCCAATCCGGGATCAGGGGCACGTACGAGCGTCGCAGCTTCTTCTGCTGCTTGACGCTGCCTCCGCCCCCGGTGCCGTCCACCAGGCGAACCAGGGGCACCCGCAGGTCCCGCGCTGCCTTCTCGGCCCAGCCCATCTTGTTGCCGATGGCGCCGTCCGCCGCCCCGCCCCGAACCGTGAAGTCGTCGCCGCCCACCACCACGTCGCGTCCCGCGATGCGCCCGCGTCCGCACACGAAGTTGGACGGGCGGAAGCCGATCAGCCGGCCGTCGTCGTCGTACTCGCCGGCGCCCGCCAGCGTGCCCGTCTCGCGGAAGCTGCCCGGGTCCAGCAACGCGTCGATCCGCTCGCGAACCGTCCCGCGTCCGGCCTCGCGCGCGCGGGCGATGCGTTCGTCGCCACCCATGCGCTGCGCCAGCTCCCGGCGACGCTCCAGCTCTTCGAGTTCGGGCTTCCAGGTCATGCAAGGCATGGTAGCGTGAGAGGCGATGCACGCGGCCGAGCACCTCCTCATCGTGATCGCCGTCGCGGCATTCGGCGCCGCGATCTTCGAGCGCCTGCGCATGCCGTCGGTAGTGGGATTCCTGGTCGCCGGCGCGGTCCTGGGCCCGGGCGGCTTGAGCCTGGTGGACGACGACGAGAGCGTGCGGACGATCGCCGAGTTCGGTGTGGTGTTCCTGCTGTTCGAGATCGGCCTCGAGCTGCCCCTGGACGAGCTGCGGCGCAGCTTCCGCACCGCCGTGCTGGCCGGCGTGATCCAGGTGGCGGTCAGCATCGCCGCCGTCGCGGCCTTGTGTGTCGGGCTCGGCCTGTCCTTCGAGACGTCGATCATCGTGGGCATGCTGGTGTCGCTCTCCAGCACGGCGCTGGTCATGCGCATCCTGGGCCAGCGAGGCGAGGTGGACGCGCCCCACGGACGCCTGGCCCTGGGCATCCTGCTGCTGCAGGACCTGGCCATCGTGCCCTACCTCCTGGCCATCCCGCTCCTGGCCGGCGAGGTGCCGCGCGAGGCGGGGCCCATGGCCATGGCCATCGGCGGTGCCGTGGCCAAGCTGGTTGCTCTGGCGGCGGTGGCGTGGTTCGCCCTGCCGTGGGTGCTGGAGCGCGTGGCGCGCATGCGCTCGCCCGACCTGTTCAGCCTCTTCGCCTTCCTGATCGCCATGGGCAGCGCGGTGGTGGCTGAGTGGATCGGGCTCAGCCTGGCCGTGGGCGCCTTCATCGCGGGGCTCGTGGTCAGCGCGTCGCCCTACGCCACCCAGCTTTTCGCCGAGGTGGCGCCTCTGCGCGGTGTACTGCTGGGCGTGTTCTTCACCTCGGTGGGCATGCTCCTCAACGCGGGCCAGGCCGTCGCCAACTGGCAGGGAGTGCTGGTCTTCGCTGGTCTTCGTGGGCGGGGTCGTGGCCTTCAAGTCCGTCGTCGTCGTGGCGATTGCGGCGCTGATCTTCCGGCTGCAAATGCGCACGGCCGTCCAGGCCGGCCTGGCACTGGCCCAGACGGGCGAGTTCTCGTTCGTGCTGGCCGCAGCGGCCGGTGGCGCGGGGCTGCTGACCGGGGACCTGGCCCAGATCTTCGTGGCCGGGTCGATCCTCACCCTGATCGCCACGCCCTTCCTGATCAACGTGGCACCGCGGCTGGCGACCCTGCTGGCCCGGTCCGAGGGGCCGGCCGCCGAGGCCGGCGAAGACGAGGTGAGGGACCACGTAGTGATCGCGGGCTATGGGCTGGCGGGGCGCACCCTGGCGGGCGTGCTGCGCGCGTCACAGATCCGCTACCGGATCGTGTGTGCCAACGGCCAGTCGGTGAGCCAGGCGCGGGCCAAGGGCGAGCCCATCGTCTTCGGCGACGCCACCCGTCCGGCGGTGCTGAAGCACCTGGGGATCGAGCGGGCCCGGCTCTTCTGCGTGGCCATCAGCGACCCCGTGGCCACCCGGGACGCCCTGGAGGTGGCCCGGGCCATCGCGCCCGGCGTGCACATCCTGGCGCGGGCGCGCTACGAGTATGACATCGACCATCTGGTGGAAGAGGGTGCCAACGAGGTGGTCTCGGAGGAGGTGGAGTCCAGCATCGAGCTGGTCAGCAGGGCGCTGCGGCGCTTCGACGTGCCGGCGGCCGCCGTGGCCCACTTCACCGAGGGGATGCGCGACGAGGGCTACGAGCTGGTGCGCGGGCCCTTCGCCGGCCAGATCCATCCCTGGCTGGCCGAGATCCTGGAGGAGGTGGAGTCGGAGTGGGTGGACGTCCCGGAGACGGCGCCCGTGCGTAGCATCGCCGAGCTGG
>JAFDET010000394.1 GCA_019310195.1 Deltaproteobacteria bacterium | reverse complement strand
GGCGGCGCTGGACGAGCGGCTGGCCCTGATGCCCCTGGTCGCCCGGGTGAAGCGCGTAAACCGGCTGCCCATCGAGGCGCCCGAGCGCGAGGCGCACGTGTTGGATGCCGCGGTGGCAGCGCTGGGCGAGGCCGCGGCGGCCGCCGGCAGGCGGCCGCCCGATGAGGGCGCGGTGCGCGCGCTCTACCGCGCGCAGATCGAGGCCGCCAAGGCCGTCCAGCGCGCCACGCCGACGACGCCGGAGGCCTTCCTCGGCGCCGTGTACGACCTGCACGAACACCTGAGGCCCGCGCTGCTGCGGATCGACGAGAAGATCGCGCGGCTGCTAGTAGCGCTGCCGCCCACGCTGGACTGCGAGCGCATGCGCCGCGAGGCGCGGTCCGCGCTGCGAGCGCGCCACCTGAGCGACGCGGACGTGCGCGCCATCGCCGACGCCGTCGCTGGCGTGCGGGGCGCGACGTGCCCTTCCGACTGAGCGCTCAGTAGGAGACGGAGCGCGCGCGGTGGCGCGGACGCGCCTTGTAGCGAGGCTCCTGCCCCCGAAGGTCAGCGGTTTGTGCCGCCGTGCCGGCGAACGCTTCGAGCTGACACGCATCGGGCGCGAGCAGTTCCTGGCCGAGCGCTGGACGGCGGCCCAAGGCATGGTCGACTTCATGCTCGGCTCCTGGTCACAGTGGCGGGAGCTCGCGCAGGCGCTGCGCGGCGGCGAAGGGCATCCCAAGCTGCGGGTCTACAACCCACAGAACCCGCTGATGGCCGAGTACGTGCGGCTGATCACGTCCAGGCTGGCGGGACCGGCGCGAGAGCTGATGAGTCGGCTCGACCTTTCCGACGTCAACCGCGTGATCTGCGGCACGGTGGGTGTCAGCGTGGCCGCCGCCGTCCTGCGTGTTCGGCCCGAGGCCGAACTCGTCGTCTCGTGCCTTCCCCTGCTGATTCGACAGCTCCCGTCTGCCCTCCAGGAGTACGGCGTCAAGCCACCCGCCGAGATCATCGAGAACTCGGGCGAAGCCGAGGAGGACAGCTGGGGTAGCAACGAAGCCTACGATCTGGTGTTCCTGGCTCGAAAGTTCGCGTACTGCGGTGAGGAGCACGGCATCGACTACCTGCGCAAGTCCATGCGCGTGCTCCCGCCGGGCGGCTACCTGATCCTGTGGGAACCTTGCTCCGACAACTACGACGTGGCGCCCTGGATGCGGGCCAGCGTTGCCCTGGTGGACGCCATGCTGGGTGAGCCACGCCCCCTCTATTCGAAACGCGAGGTCGCCGGGTTCGCCGAGCGAGCCGGCTACGACCCCGTCGAGATCCACGATGTCGCGGGTGGGGGAACGAGCTTCATCGTGGCGCGTCGGCCCGAATGCTGAGAGCGCAGACGTCGAACCGCAGCTCCGGTCACGCCCGCCCTCCTCAGGATTCCGGCGCCGCCTCGCTCAGGCGCTGCGCGTCGCTCTCGAGAAACGCTGCCAGCCTGGCTACGAGCTCCCGGAAGAAGGGCATGGGCTCCTCCTTCTCCAGGCGCGTGCGGAGCTGGGGGACCCAGCGACCGGGATGCCGGCCCAGGAAGTCGCGCTGCGCGCGCTGCCACGAGCCCGCGTCGGCGCCCGCCTCCAGCGTCTGGGCCTCGCGGAAGGCCAGGAAGTGGAGGAACTCGAGCTGTGTGGTGAGATGGTCCGGCAGCTCCCGAGGCTCCTCCGACAGGGTGAGGTCGAAGAAGTTGTAGAAACGCACCGCCTCTTCCATGGTCTTCATGCGCGCCCCGCCGTAGAGACCGCCGTGCAGGGGACAGGGCGGTGCACCCGTACCCACGTCGAAGAGCCGCGTGAACTCCACGGCCAGGTCGTCCCCTTCCCCGGCGTCCTGCAGTGCGCCCCAGTCGGCGGCTTCGTCGACGGCGGGATCGACGGCGACCAGGGCCTCGCGCAGCTGTCCGGCCAGTGCGCCCGCGCGGATCGCCTCGGCCTGCTCCCCGTCCGGGTACTCGAACATGCGGGCGAAGGTGTTGTACGCGAGGCTGCGCGCCGCCGCGTGCCGCCCCTCGACGCTCTCGAGGCTCTCCAAGGACTCCGTGGTCATCAGGCCGTCTCCTCGCCCCCACTCCGCGCCTGCGACGCGCTCGGCGGCAGGGCGGCAATCCTCCCGGCGAACTGTAGAACATCCGGTAGTGGATCTGGCCATAGCCGCCGGCCAGGTGGATCGCCTTCCACGGGGCCTCCACCGGCTCCTGCGGGCCCTTCCAGCCCCGGAACTGATGCGGCTCCCAGGCGTGGTAGATGATCACCTCACCCGGCTGCACGCCCGGGGCAACCTTGGCGTTCGCCTCGAAGGCGCCGGCGTCGTTGAACACGCGCACGCCGTCGCCGTCGCGAATGCCGCGCGGCTCGCAGTCCCGCGGGCTCAGGAAGCAGACCGGCTCGCCCCGCTGCAGCCGCAGCATCAGCTCGTGGTCGCGCCAGATGGCGTGGACGCTCCAGCGGGTGTGGCCTCCATTGATGCGCAGCGGGAAGCGGCTGCGAGCGCCGGGAGGATCCTTGTGGACGGGCAGGCTCTCGCCGGCCTCCACGTACCACGGGTGGTCGATGTAGAACTGCTGGCGTCCCGTCAGTGTCGGCCACGCCACCTTGTCCTCGACGAACCAGCGGTGCGGCCAGTGGGTGTCCTCCGGGTCGTAGTCGCTGCTGGTCGCGTAGATCGGCGTCGGACGCGCCGGCCCGATGATCGGCACGGCGCCTATGCGCAGAGCCTCCTCGGCGCCCATCTTTCCGACGCTCGGACTCGCGCGGAGGATGTCGTCCATCAGCCGCACCGGGTCGGCAGGATCGTGGGGGTCGTAGCGTCCGGCGGACGTGTAGCGCTCGTAGGCCTTGGTCAGATCGTGGGGCCGATCCTTGAAACCTCGGACGCTCATCACGCCGCGCGCGGTGGCGCGGGCGGCGACTCGCTCGGACAGAAGCCCGAAGATCTCCCACTCGGACCTGGCCTCGCCCTGGGGCTGCACCGCCTTGTCCGAGACCACGATGTAGGGCGTGTAGCTCTGAGCGTACTTGATGCCGTGCTTCTCGTAGTAGCCCGCCGCCGGCAGGAAGTAGTCGGCGTGGCGCGCCGTGGTGCTCATCCGGAAGTTCACCGCGACGATCAGGTCGAGCTTGGGCCACAGGTGGGCCAGCGCGTGCTGCGGCGCCGGCCAGCGCCGCAGCGGGTTCGACCCGCTGAAGATCAGGGCCCGCGGCTCCCGGTCCTCTGCGGGGTGGATCTTCGTCCAGCCCCGGTCGATGGACTGACGCATGTAGTCTTCCAGGCCCTGGGGCAGCACCGGGTCCGCCAGGTCCGGCCGCGACCACATCTCCCGGTAGCCGCCGTGAACGTACAGGAACGGCATCAGCGGCGTGTTCGGC
>JAFDET010000151.1 GCA_019310195.1 Deltaproteobacteria bacterium | reverse complement strand
AAGGCCGTCGAGGCCATTCGTGAGCAGATCGCCCTGGGGCGCGTCTACCAGGCGTGCCTCACCCAGCGCTTGGAGGCGGTCTTCGAGGGCGATGCCCTGGAGCTCTACCGCGCCCTACGCGAACGGAATCCGGCTCCCTTCGCCGCGTTCCTGGAGCTGCCCGAGGTGGCGGTGGTGGGAAGCTCGCCGGAGCGCTTCCTGTGCGTGGGAAGCGACGGCGCCGTGGAAAGCCGGCCCATCAAGGGCACGCGGCCCCGCGGAGACACGCCCGAAGAGGACGCGGCTCTGCGCCGGGCGCTGCTCGCGTCGGAGAAGGATCGGGCCGAGAACCTGATGATCGTGGATCTGGTGCGCAACGACCTGGGCCGGGTCTGCCGCACCGGCAGCGTGCGGGTGCCGGAGCTGTTCCGGCTGGAGGCCTTTGCCACGGTTCATCAGATGGTGTCGGTGGTGGAGGGCCGGCTGCGAGCCGATCGCGACGCGCTCGACGCGGTCGCCGCGGCGTTCCCGCCGGGCTCGATGACCGGAGCGCCCAAGCTGGCCGCCCTGGAGATCCTGGATGCCTTGGAGCCGGTTCGGCGCGGCGTCTACTCCGGGGCTCTGGGCTACCTGGACGCGCGCGGGGGGCTGGACCTGTGCGTCGTGATCCGCACCCTGTTGGTGCGCGGGGGACGGGCCTGGCTGCACGCCGGCGGCGGGGTCGTCGCCGACTCGCACCCCCTGGCCGAGTACCGCGAGTCCCTGGACAAGGCGCGCGCCCTGCTCGAGGCGCTGGCCGCCTGCCCCGAGCCCAGCCCAGCCAGTCTGAGGCCCCCCGGGGAGAATCGCTTCAGGCGCCGTTCAGCCTCTTCCCTTGACCTGAACCCAGCCCACCCGGACCCTCTTCTTCATGAAGATCCTCTACGTGGAAGATGATCCCGGGGCCCGCGAGTACATCCAGAAGGGCCTGCACGAGAATGGCTTCGTCGCGGACGTGGCGCTGGACGGCGACGAGGGCTTCGAGCGCGCGCGCAGCGGCGTCTACGACCTGCTGATCCTGGACGTCATGCTTCCCGGGCGGGACGGCTACGCGATCCTGAAGGACCTGCGCGAGCTGGGTGTGGATACGCCGGTGCTGTTCCTGTCGGCGCGGGGTGAAGCCAGCGATCGCATCCGGGGCCTCAACCTGGGTGCCGATGACTACCTGCCCAAGCCCTTCGCCTTTGCAGAGCTGCTGGCGCGGGTGCGCGCGGTGGCCCGGCGCCGGCTCGGCGAGCCCCTGGACGGGCGCCTGCAGGTCGAGGACTTGATGCTCGACACCCAGCGCCACACCGTCGAGCGCGCCGGGCGGCCCATCGATCTGACGCCCAAGGAGTTCACGCTTCTGGAGTACCTGATGCGCAACGCCGAGCAGGTGGTGTCGCGTGCCATGATCACCGAGAAGGTCTGGGGCTACAGCTTCGACAGCTACTCCAACCTGATCGACGTCCACATCAACCACCTGCGCAAGAAGATGGACCGCGGCTTCGATCCCAAGCTGATCCACACGGTGAAGGGCGTGGGCTACTTCATGGGCCGCCGCGAGAGCCCGGCGGCCTGACCCGTGCCCCGCCTCTCGATCGGCGCCAAGTGGGCCCTGCGCTACACGGTGGTTTCGTTCGTCAGCATCTCGCTTCTGGGCCTCTACGTGTACCAGCGCGTGGAGCGCCGCATCGTGCGCGACGCCGAGCTGATCGCGGAGATTCCCCTGCGCAACGTGCGCGAGGCCATGAAGCGCTATCCGGGCGACCGCGCACACTGGGCCGAGATGATCGACCGCGAGGTCTCCGCCGCCGATGGCGACCTGCGGCTCGGAATCCAGCTCTTCGACGAGGAAGGGCGCCTGCTGCTGGCCCGAGGCAGCTTCGAGCAACGCCCGATTCCGCTGCCCCGCCGGGTCCTCGACGGGAGGCGGGCCGCGACGTCCTGGGAGCTCGAGCTGGACGAGCTGTCCAAGGGCCGGCGCTTCTACGTGATGAGCGCCAAGGCGCCGGAGGGCTACCTGCAGACGGCTGTCTACAGCCGGCGCTTCGACCGCCACATCGCCTTCATCGCCGACGGTTTCTTCGTTGCGATTCCCATCGCGCTGTTCGTCACCGTGGGGCTGGGCTGGCTGCTGGCGCGCGGCAGCCTGCGTCCCATCAAACGCATGAACGTCACCGCCCAGCGGATCAGCGTGACGAACCTGGATGCCCACGTGCCGACTACCGGCTCGGGCGACGAGCTGGATCAGCTCGCCGCGACCCTGAACGGAATGCTGGATCGCATCCGGGCCAGCGTCGGCCGGATCCGGCGCTTCAACGCGGACGCCGCTCACGAGCTGCGCACCCCGCTGGCCGCGATTCGCAACCAGATCGAGGTCACCCTGGAGAACGCGCGCTCCCAGGAGGAGTACGAGCGCGTCCTCGGCCAGCTGCTCGACGAAGTGGACCGCCTGGCCTCCGGCACCGACGCCATGCTGCGGCTGGCCCAGAGCGAAGCCGGCCTGGATCCCGAGATGAGTGCAGAGCTGGACGTCGGGGGTCTGCTCTCCGACGTGGTGGACTTCTTCGATCCCCTGGCGTCCGAAGCGGACGTCAAGCTCGAGCTGCACGTCGACGCCGGGGTGGCCCCGGTGGTGGGCGATGCCGGCTGGCTCCATCAGCTCTTCGCCAACCTGGTCCACAACGCAATCAAGTTCACGCCGGCCGGAGGCTCGGTCAGCGTGTCCGCCAAGGCGGGACAGGATTCCGAGGGGGCCGTGGTGGAGGTGCACGACACCGGAGTTGGAATCGAGCCGGATCGGCTTCAGGGCATCTTCGAGCGTTTCAGCAAGGAAGACGCTTCGCGCAGTGAGAAGGGCTTCGGTCTGGGTCTGTCGCTGGCCCGCGAGATCGCCCGGGCCCACGGCGGCTCCATCGCCGTGGAGAGCGAGCCGGGCGTGGGCTCGACCTTCCGTGTGACGTTGCCGATCGGCGAGCGGCCGGACGCGTGAGCCGCGCCGCAGCCCGGGGTGGCACCTGGCACTCGCCTTTGACGGCCGCGCGCGTGGCGGCCGGGAGCGCTCGGATCGGCGAGATTGCTTGCGCGGGGGAGGAGGTCCTGTGGGTGGAGGGTCGCCCCAATGAGGCCGGTCGCAGCGCGCTGGTGCGTTGGTCTCCCGGGAGCGGGCCGCGCGACGTGGTGGCGGCGCCCTTTTCGGTGCGGACCCGAGTGCACGAGTACGGCGGGGGCTCGTACACCGTCGACGGTGAGCGCGTGTGGTTCTCGAACCTGGCGGACCAACGCCTCTGGTGCATCGACGCGGGCGGAGAGCCCCGGCCGCTCACCCCCGACGATGGACGGCGCTACGCGGACGCCGTGGTGGACCGGGGCCGCTCGCGGCTGCTGGCCGTGTGCGAGGACGCGAGCGGGGCCGGTGAGCCGCAGAACCTGCTGGTCTCGATCCCCGTGGACGGCGGAGAGCCCGTGCCTCTGGTCCAGGGCCACGACTTCTTCTCCAGCCCGAGACTGTCGCCGGATGGGCGGCGGCTGGCCTGGCTCTCCTGGGATCATCCCGACATGCCGTGGGACGCGGCCACGCTGCACGTCGCGGAGTTCGCCGCGGACGGGAGCCTCGGCCCGTCGCGGCGCGTGGCGGGAGGGGAGGGCGTGTCGGTCTTCCAGCCGGACTGGTCGGCCCCGGGCGACCTGATCTTCGTCTCCGACGAAAGCGGCTGGTGGAACCTGCAGCGCGAGCGCGCTGGCGCCGTGGAGCCCCTGTGTCCCCGGCCGGCGGAGTTCGGCGTCCCCCAGTGGGTCTTCGGCATGTCCACGTGGGCGGCGCTCGACGACGGGCGCATCGCCTGCGCCTTCTGCGAGGCCGGGCGCTGGCGCATGGGCCTGCTGGAGCCCGAGAGCGGTGTGCTCGACGTGCTGGACCTGCCGTTTACCGCGATCACGGGCTTGCGGGCCGCTGCCGGGGCCGTGGTCTTCGCCGGGGCCTCCCCCGATCTGGAATCGTCGGTCGTCCGCCTCGACGTAGCTTCGGGTCAATGCGAGTCGCTGCGGCCGTCGGAGGACGCGCCCCTGGATCGGGCCTGGGCCTCGGTTCCGGAGGCGATTGCCTACCCCACGACGGACGGCGAGACCGCCCACGCTTTCTTCTATCCACCGACCAGCCCCGAGTTCGAGTTGGAGGCGGGGGAGCGCCCGCCCCTGCTGGTGAGGAGTCACGGCGGGCCCACGGCGGCCACGAGCGCGATCCTGGACCCTCGCATCCAGTACTGGACCACGCGGGGCTTCGCCGTCCTGGACGTGAACTACCGCGGCAGCAGCGGCTATGGACGCGCGTATCGGGAGCGGTTGCGCGGCGCCTGGGGACAGGTGGACGTGGACGACTGCGCGGCGGGCGCCCGCTACCTGGGGGCCCGCGGCTCGGTGGACCCGGAGCGGCTGGCGATCACCGGAGGCAGCGCCGGCGGTTACACGACGCTGTGCGCGCTGGCGTTCGGCGACACCTTCCGCGCTGGCGCCAGCTACTACGGCGTGTCGGACCTGGAGGCGTTGGCGCGCGATACCCACAAGTTCGAGGCGCGCTACCTGGATCGCCTGGTGGGTCCGTACCCGGAGCGTCGGGACCTCTACCGGGAGCGTTCGCCCCTGCATCACGCCGACGCCATCTCCTGCCCGGTGATCTTCTTCCAGGGCAGCGAGGATCCCGTCGTGCCGCCGAATCAGGCCGAGGTCATGGTGGAGGCGCTGCGCGCCCGCGGCGTTCCCGTCGCCTACGTGGTCTTCGAGGGCGAGGCCCACGGCTTCCGCCGCGCCGAGAACGTCAGCTCCGCCCTCGAAGCCGAGCTGGCCTTCTATCTCGACGTCTTCGCCGGAAACTAAAGGGACAGTCCCGTTAGTTGACAGACGCCGCCGCCCTTCCAAGAAGCCAACCGGCTGTCAACTAACGGGACTGTCCCTTTAGTTTCCTTACTTGGTTTCGAAGGTCCAGATGCCTTCCCAGTCGGAGGGCGGATTGGCCTGCAGGTGCTCCAGGCGGTCCAGGAGAAGATCGCAGGACTTGTCGCCGCCTTGGTGTGCCGCGCGCGCCTGCTCGAACAGGCTCACGGCCGCAGCGAAGTCGCCCTTGGCGTAGGTCTCGAGCGCCGCGGCGTGGAGCTCCAGCCACTCCTTCTCGCCGGGCTCCGCGTCCCGCTGGCCCAGGATCTGGTAGATCTCCACCGGCTCGTGCTTGCCCTTGACGCGGATCACGTCCAGCTTGCGGTGCAGGAAGCGGGAGTTGGCCGGCAGCCGGTTCACCAGCTCCTTGCTGGTGACGATCTCGGCGCCGTACTGCTTGGTCATGCCCTCGAGCCGCGCGCACAGGTTCACGCCGTCGCCGGTCACCGTGTAGTCCACGCGCTGGTCGCTTCCCATCAGGCCGACGTTGACCTCGGCCGAGTGGATGCCGATGCCGATGGCCAGGCGCTCGGCGCCCACCAGGTCGGGGCGCTCCTCGCGCATCTGGCGCGTGGCCTCCTGCATGGCGATGGCGGCCTCGGCCGCGCGCAGCGGGTGATCGTCGACGTCCAGCGGTGCGTTCCAGAACGCCACCACGGCATCGCCGATGTACTTGTCCAGGGTTCCCCGGCTCTCGAAGACGATCCTCGTCATCGGGGTCAGGTACTCGTTGAGGAGCTTGGTGGTATCGGCCGGCCCCAGGTCCTCGGAGATGGTGGTGAAGCTGCGGATGTCGCTGAAGAGCAGGGATAGGTCGCGGCGCTGGCCTCCCATCACGAAGCTCGCCGGGTCCTCGATCATCTCGCTCACCACATCGGGCGGGACGAACTGGGCGAACGTGTGGCGGATGAAGCGCGCCTGGGCCTCGGAGGCAGAGCCGCGCGTCACTGCCATGGCCAGGTAGCTGACGGCCACGGCGAGCACTGGGTAGGCGAGCTTCACCACCACGCCCTGCTCGATGAACAGCCAGGCGGCCACCGCCACCACCGAGCCGGACAGGAACAGGGCGAAGATCGCGCTGCGCACCGCGGTGCCCAGCAGCGGAACGGCGATCAGCGTGACCAGGGAAAGGCCCGCCACGGCGAGGACCTCCGCCGTGATCAGGTCGTCGCGCCGGCGCAGCACGTCGCCGGTGAGCATGTTCTCCAGCACCGTCGCGTGCACCTCGACCCCGGGCGCGTTGTTGGCGAAGGGGGTGGGCCACAGGTCGCCGATGCCGATCTCGGTGGGTCCGATCAGGACCAGCTGGTCCTTCAGCTTCTCGTCGGGCACGCGACCCAGGATCACGTCCACGGCCGAGTAGTGCGGGAAGGTCTGCGCCTTGCCGCGCCAGTTCACCAGGATCCGTCCGCCCTCGTCCATGGGGATCATCGTGTCGCCGACCTTGAGGCCCTCGACCACCTTGCGCTCCGGCTCCCAGATCAGCTGGGCCTTCTTGCCCACCGCGAGCTCGTACATGGCCAGGGAGAGCGCCTTGTAGTACTCGCCGCCGCAGCGGGCGATCAGCGAGGTGCGCCGTACCACGCCGTCCGGATCGGGCCGGGCGTTGAAGAATCCCATGCGGCGGGTGGCCCGGTTGAAGCGGTCCAGGTTGGGCTCCACCGAGCTGCACTCGAGCAGCGGTGCGTTGCCGATCTCTTCCGGGACCCGGGTCACCAGCAGGCGCGACTTGCGAACCATGGGCAGCGACTGCTCCAGGGGCAGGTCCACCCGGCCCTGGCCCTCGATGGCCTCATCCTGGGAGGTGCGGAAGAAGTAGCCTGCGACCACGCGATCCGAGTCCCGGATCGCCTCCTCCAGCCGGGTGTCGGTGTCGGCCGCCTGCAGGGCGCGGTCCAGCACCATCACCACGTCGTCGTCTTCGCTGCTGCCGCCGTCGGTCAGGTGGGCCACCACGGCGCGCAGGGGCGCGATCTCGGGCGGCGTCTCGGGCTCGCTGAACACCACGTCGAAGCCGATGGCCTGGACCCCGGCGTCCGACAGGCGCTTCACCAGCTTGGCGATGTGGCTGCGGCGCCAGGGCCAGCGTCCCAGCTCGTCCACGCTGCGGGCGTCGATGGCCACGATGGCCACCGGCGCCTTGGGCTCCTGCTCGCCGCGCAGGCGGAAGCGCCAGTCGTAGGTCTGGAACTCCAGGCGGTGGATGAAGGCCGGGCCCCAGGCGAATACGCCCAGGACCGCCGAGAAGACGATCAGGCCCACCAGCCACTGGAGCCGCTTCATCCGATCCTCCGAAAAGCCAAGGCCGCCCCCGGAAACTCCCGGGGGCGGCCTTCAGGATACCGCGACGGCGGCCCGCCGGATCAGAAGACGATTGTTCCTCCGCTCGGCCCCTTCGGCGTAGGCGTAGGCGTGGGCGTGGGCGTGGGCGTCGGCGTGGGCGTCGGCGTGGGCGGCTCGATCGGGATGTCGTTCAGCTCGATCGCCAGCTGGTTCGTCCCCGGAGCTACGAACAGGTCGATGCCGGGGGCCCCCACGTCCACGACCGGCTCGGGCCGGGCGTGGGGCAGCACGCGCGCGCAGCCGCCGACCGGCGGCTCGTAGGTCCCGCCCAGGTCCGGCTCGTTGCTCTCCACCGTCACGATGCCGCTGATCACGCAGGTGTAGGTGGTGAGGGGCTGA
>JAFDET010000150.1 GCA_019310195.1 Deltaproteobacteria bacterium | reverse complement strand
CCCCGTAGGCGGCCACGGGCACCACGTGGACGAGGGTCGCCAGCATCACGACGATCACGCCCGGGCCCGGGACGACCACCCAGCCGTCCGGCTCGCGGATGACCTTCTCGAACATCCAGCCGGGCGCGAGCCAGGCCCCGGCGAGGAAGGCGCCGAACAGCGCGTAGGACCAGGGCACCAGGGGGCGCGCCCAGGCGCCGGCGGGAGCCCGCATGACCGAGGCCAGATGCAGCGCCAGCGGCCCCATGAAGATCCAGCCTGGCGCCGACACCTCGGCCGCGTGCAGCGCCCACGAAGCGTCGGGCGCCAGCAGCCGCAGCACGTCGCCCATGGCCCACCAAGCCACACCGGTCAGCAACAGGCCGGCGAGCTGGTTGGCTCGGACTCCCGGTCCCAGCGCAACGATGGCGGCGGCGGAGGCGGCTCCGATCGTCGCAGCCAGCAGGGCGATGAGGACGGGCAGGTTCACATAGGCCTCCTCAACGTGCATCGGCCGTCCCGGGGGCTGCGTTGAGGGGCCGCAGGGCCGTCCTCGCCTATGTTCGGGGCGGAGGAGCTCCCCATGTCCGACCCCGTCCTGCTCGTCGAGAAGCGCGATCAGATCGCGACCCTGACCCTGAATCGCCCCCGGTCCATGAACGCCCTGTCCCAAGGCCTGCGCGCGGCGCTCACGCACGCCTTCCGGGAGATCGCCCAGGACGAGGAGGTGGGCGCGGTGGTCCTGACCGGAGCCGGGGAGCGGGCCTTCTGCGCAGGGCTCGACCTCAAGGAGCTGTCCGGCGAGACAGCGGTGGAGCAGGACGCCGGAGACAGCGGTTACGAGCTGATCCGGACCATGGAGGCCCTGGATCGGCCCATCGTGGGCGGGATCAACGGTGTGGCCATCACCGGAGGCTTCGAGCTGGCGCTGGCCTGCGACGTGCTCGTCGGCTCCCGCCACGCGCGCTTTGCCGATACCCACGCACGGGTCGGCATCATGCCCGGCTGGGGGCTCTCCCAGAAGCTCTCGCGTCTGGTGGGCATCCAGCGCGCCAAGGCACTGTCGCTGACCGGCAACTTCCTGGGCGCCGAGGAGGCGTGCGCCTGGGGGCTGCTCACCCGCGTCGTGGAGCCCGAGGCGCTGCTTCCGGCCTGCACCGAGCTGGCCCAGGACATGCTGTCCTGCGTCCCCGAGGTCATGCGGGCCTACAAGCGCGTCATCGACGAGGGCTTCGCCGCCACCTATGGCGAGGGGCGCAGCATCGAGAGGCGCGCCGCCGCGGCGCGCGGCATCTCCGCGGAGGAGGTGGCGGCCCGGCGACGCGTCGTGCAGGAACGCGGCCGCACGCAGTCCCGCTAGCCGCCTACGTGGAGAACCACGCGCCGGGTTCCCCGGTGGCGGCGATGCTCCCACAGGTAGATCCCCTGCCACGTACCCAGGGCGAGCCGACCGCCCACGATCGGGATGGCCTGGGAGGTGGCGGTCAGGGCGGCCTTGATGTGCGCCGGCATGTCGTCGGGGCCTTCGGAGGTGTGGGTGTAGAGCGCGTCCCCCTCCGGCACCAGACGGTCGAGCCAGCGCTCCAGGTCGCGCTGCACCGACGGGTCGGCGTTCTCCTGGATCAGCAGGCTCGCCGACGTGTGCGCGATGTACAGCGTGCACAGCCCCTCGGCGATGCCCAGCCGCGCCACTGCGGCGCTGACGGAGGCGGTGATCTCGTGAAGCCCCTTCCCCGAGACCCGGCACTCCAGGCTCATGACCGGGCTCATGGCGGACCCTCCCGGGCGTCCGGTATAGCATGAGCTTCTGCGGGTCCACGGGAGGAAGCAGATGGGCGTACTGGACGGCAAGGTGGCGATCGTGACCGGGGCCGGCCGAGGGATCGGCCGGGAAATCGCACTCGACTTCGCGCGAAACGGCGCCCGGGTGCTGGTGAACGATCTGGGCGGTGCGGCCGACGGCACCGGCGCTTCGCTGGTGGCCGAGGAGGTCGCCCAGGAGATCCGCAGCGCGGGTGGCGAGGCGGCGTCCAGCGGCGACTCGGTCGCCACGGTCGAGGGCGGAAAGCGGATCTTCCAGTCGGCTCTCGACGCCTTCGGGATCGCGGACATCCTGGTCAACAACGCCGGGATCCTGCGGGACAGGACGCTCTTCAACATGGAGGAGGACGACTGGGACGCGGTGATCGAGGTGCACCTCAAGGGCCACTACTGCTGCTCCCGTCCGTTCGCGCGCTACATCCGCGAGACGGATCGCCGCGAGTGCCGGATCCTCAACTTCTCGTCGGTGTCCGGCCTGTTCGGAAACTTCGGTCAGTCGAACTACGGCGCCGCCAAGGCCGGCATCGCCGGCTTCAGCCGCGTGCTGGCCCTGGAGCTGGGCAAGTACGCCTGCACCGTCAATACCATCTCCCCCGGTGCGGCCACACGGCTTACGATCCCGCTGCGCGAGGGTCGCGGCGACGCCGTCGACCCCGAGAATCCGCTGGTGGGTCCGCAGCAGATCGCGCCCGTGTGCACCTGGCTCGCCTCGCCGGCAGCCCAGCAGGTCAACGCCCAGGTCATCAACGTGATGCGGGGAACCGTGGGAATCATGCAGCAGCCGGCCGTGATTCGATCGTTCGAGACCGATCACCTGTGGACCCAGGATGACCTGGACCGGGTGATGCCCGCGTTGCTGGAGGCCAAGCAGGCCCACGACGAGCGTGCGCGCTGCGAGGGCGAGCCCGAGAGCCTGGAAGGCCTGGAGAGCTGAGGGGGGCACGCATGGGCAGCATCGCGACCCGCTACTGGCTGGCCCAGCTGCCGGGCTGGATCCTGGCCGCCCTGGTCCTGGGCGTGGCCTGGCGTTTCATGGGGTTGCCGGGCTGGGCCGTCCTGGCCGGGGTGGCGCTCCTGGTGGTGAAGGACGTCGCCCTGTATCCGCTCTCGCGGCGGGCACTGGAATCCCCACCCCACACCGGGAGCGGCGCGCTGCTGGGCGCGCGGGGCGTCACCCAGGACGGCCTCTCCGGGAGTGGGGAGGGCCGGGTGCGGATCGGCGCCGAGATCTGGCGCGCCGAGCTCTGCGATGGGGCAGGGCCGCTGGCCGCGGGGTCGCGCGTTCGCGTCGAGGCGGTTCGGGGTCTGGTGCTCCACGTGCGCGCCGAAGACGACGCGTAGGGCCCCAGCCTAGACTTCTTCGAGGGCGAGCAGCTCGTCCACGGTCTGGCGCCGGCGGATCAGGCGGAAGCCTTCTCCCTCCAGCAGCACTTCCGGCGCCAGGGGCCGGGTGTTGTAGTTGCTGGCCATGGACGCCGCGTAGGCACCGGCGTCGTGCAGCACCACCAGGTCCCCGACCCGGGCCTCGGGGAGGGAGCGCGGTGTCACCAGGCCTCCCTCTTCCTGGGTGAAGACGTCGCCGGATTCGCACAGGGGACCGCCCACGGCGGTCGGGTGCAACGGGCCGCGCAGGGGGCGGCCGTCGCGAATCACCGAGATGGCGTGGTAGCTGCCGTACATGGCCGGCCGCACCAGGTCGTTGAAGCCCGCATCGACGATCCAGAAGCGGTTCTTGCCCTGCTCCTTGACCGCATGGATGCGCGCCAGCAGGACGCCGGCCTCGGCCATCAGGTAGCGGCCGGGCTCGATCTCGAGCTGCACCGGGTGCCCCAGGTGATCGCCGATGCGCGCGCGTGCCTCGTCCCAGAGCCGGTACAGCTCCGCCACGTCGATGGCCTCGTCGCCGTCCCGGTAGGGGACGGGGATGCCGCCGCCGCCGGAGATGGCGCGCAGGTCCCGGCCCGCAGCCTGCACCTGGGTCACCATGGCGTCGCACACCTGCTTCAGGTGCTCGAAGTCGGTGCCGGAACCGATGTGCATGTGCAGCCCCACCAGCTCCAGCGCGTGGGCATCGATGCGGTCGAATGCATCGCTCAGACCCTCGTACCAGATGCCGTGCTTGCTGCTGTCGCCGCCGGTGTTGGTCTTGCGGCTGTGGCCGTGGCCGAAGCCCGGGTTGATGCGCAGCCAGACAGGATGGCCCCGCTGCCTCGTGCCCACGCGATCCAGCATGTCCGTCGATCCCGCATTGACCGGAATGCCCAGCTCGATCACCCGCTCCAGGGTCGGATCGCCGATGAGGTCCGCGGTGTAGACGATCTCCGCCGGCTCGCCTCCCGGGCGGAACCCGGCGCGCAGGGCGCGTTCGATCTCGCCCAGCGAGACCGAATCGATCAGCGCTCCTTCCTCGCGCACGAGCCGCAGCAGGTGCACGTTGGAGGACGCCTTCTGCGCGTAGCGCACGACGTCGAACGCTTCCAGCGAGCGGATGCGCTGTCGGATCGTGTCGGCGTGGTACGCGTAGCAGGGGGTTCCCACCTGCTCGGCGAGGTCGGCGAGGAGGGCGGGATCGAGCGGATCCATGGCGCGAGCGACCCTAGCACACGGACACCGAGCTCTAGGAGCCTGACCCGAGATGGAGTGCGCCGGCCCGGGCGTCGAGACGCCGCGCTGGCAAGGCGCGCGACTGAGCCATGGCCGTAGCTACGGCGCAAGGAGCGCAACGCCGCCAGCGCGCACGGATCGGCGTCCGGACGGTGTGCTCCATCTCGGGTCAGGCTCCTAGTTGACGTCGGGGGGGAGCTGGGCCTTGAGGTTCTCGGCAAGACGATGGAGTCGCGCGCGCCGCTCGGCTTGGGGTTCCTTGGGTTCCAGGGAAGCCACGACGCCCGCCAGGCGCGGTGCCGTCGCTGCGGTGCCCAGCTTCTCTCCCGAACCCGCGTCTTCGAAGAACATCACGATCGCGTCGCGCAGGGCGTCGTCGTCGATCTCGCTGTAGGCGCGCCAGGGAATCGCCAGCAGCTTGGCGGCGCGAAAGTTGTCTGCCAGGTAGGTGGAGCCGCCCGGGTTGGAGGCGGCGCGGTAGTTCAGCTCGAAGTAGCCGATGGCCACGGCGTTGAGAGCGTCGTAGTTGCGCCGGTCCACGGGGCGGTGCTCCAGGTCGTTCCGCAATGGACGCAGGTCGGGCTCCTCGGTGCGGGAGGGATCCAGGATCACGTCGAAGTACGCGGGGTAGCTGGGCCGCAGGCTGGCGAAGACCGGGTCATCGCCCTGCTGGTCCCAGTGGGCGCCGCTGTGCGCGAGCCGATAGCGCCCGGGATCGGGGTTGCCCGCAGCACAGGCCAGCAGGGCCAGCGTCAGCCCCAGGTGAGCGACCGCGATGGCGCCCCGCCTCATGCTTCGTCCCTCCTCCCGGTGGATACGTCAGCGCCGGTCTCGCCGGTTACCGCAGCGGCGCTCCAGGCGCGCAGCAGCGCGGTCAGGCGCTCGGGTGTATTGCAGGAGGGATCCTGGAGCACCCGCTCCAGCAGGTGCTCCAAGGCTCGCCCCACGTGGGGGCCGGGGCCCGTTCCCAGCAGCTCCATGACCGACTGGCCGTTGAGCGCCAGCTGCCCGCGGTTCAGGGAGAGGCTTCCCTCGGCGCGTAGGCGCGCGGTGGTCCGCTCCAGGTCGCTGAGGCGTGCCCGCGCCGCTTCGACGTCGGGCGTCTGGGGCCGCACCGCCAGCTCGCTGTGGCGCAGGGCCACGAGCCACGCGAGGTCCTGTTCGCCGATCCGGTTCAGCCAGCGCCGCAGCGCCGCGGGGCGGTCTCTGGGAAGGGTCTCGTCCAGCGGGTGGCGGGCCAGCAGCCGGCTCGCGTGCTGGGCGAGCGCGCGCGGGAAGCGCAGACGCAGCAGGATGGACTCGGCGGGTGCTCCGCGCAGCCAGCCGGCCAGACGCACGACCCGGTTCCCGGGCAGCCGGGCCACCACATCCGCTGCGTCGTCGCCGACGCCGGGTGCGAGCTGGGCTTCGAGACCCGTCCTGCGCAGCAGGCGCAGGGCGTCGGCGACGTGGGGTGCCAGGAGCAGGGCGTCGAGCTCGCGGCCCAGGCGCTCCCGGGCGACGCCCTCGAGCGAAGTCTCCGCCATGGCTCGCTCCAGCTCGGGATCCAGGGCGAAGCCGAGCTGGGCACAGAGCCGCGCGGCGCGCAGGGCGCGCAGGGGATCCTCCGCCAGTCGCTCGCGGGCGCTGCCCACGGCGCGCAAGCGGCGTGCGGCCAGGTCGGCGCGGCCGCCGAACGGATCCACCGGCTCGGGGGCGCGGCCGTCCCAGGCCATGGCGTTCACCGTCAGGTCCCGGTGGGCCAGGTCGTCCTCCAGGCGCGGCCCCCCGCGGTAGGTCGTCACGTCCACGGGACCTCGCTCGCTCGGGACCATGACGGTCCCATGGGCCATGCCGATCGGGATCGCGCGGGGAAACAGGGCCAGGATGCGCTCGAGTGGTGCGGCGGTGGCGACGTCGAAGTCGCGGACTGCTTCGCCGCGCAGCAGGTCGCGCACGCATCCGCCGACCAGAAAGGCGTCGAATCCCTCATTGCGGAGCGCGTCCAGAAGGGTACTCACCGACGGGGGAGGGCGGCCGGGGAGCAGGGCCTCACCCGGAGGAGCGGGCGCCGGGGCGTCGGGCATGGCCGGAGTCTAGGGCTCACGAGGACTCACGGGACAGTCCCTCCCGTTGTTTCCGGCTGCGGGCCTCGGGTCTTCGGGCCCGTTGCGACGGTGATATGCTGTGTCCCAGCAGCGGGCGGGCAGTGCAGGGAGGCGCGGGCGCGTGAGTTTCGAAGGCAGCGAGATCCGCTTCGACAGCAACGGGGACGAGATGCTCGGCTACCTGGCCACGCCGGCGTCCGGGCGCGGCCCCGGTGTGTTGGTGCTTCAGGAGTGGTGGGGCCTCGTCGACCACATCCGGGACGTGTGCGATCGCTTTGCGCGCGAGGGCTTCGTGGCGCTGGCTCCGGATCTGTATCGCGGAGATGCTACGTCGGACCCCGACGCGGCCGGACGCCTGATGATGGACCTCGAGATCCCGCGCGCTGCACGCGACCTGGATGCGGCCGTCCGCGCGCTGCTCAGCCAGGACGCTGTCGATGGCCCCCAGGTCGGAGCGATCGGCTTCTGCATGGGTGGGCAGCTCGCCCTGTACGCAGCCACGCGCAACGCCAAGGTCCGCGCCGTCGCGGATTTCTACGGCGTCCACCCCAACGTCAGCCTGGATCTTTCCGGCCTGGATGCGGCCGTGCTGGGGATCTTCGCAGAGCTCGACGCGTTCGTGCCTCCCGCGACGGCCAGGAAGCTGCAGCAGGATCTCCTCGACGCAGGCAAGAGAGCGGACTTCCGGATATTCGACGAAGCCGACCACGCCTTCTTCAACGACACGCGGCCGGACGTCTACAACGCCTCGGCCGCTGCCGAGGCTTGGAACCTGACCCTCAACTTCTTTCGAGCGGAGCTGCGATGAGCGACCGGGCAATCGTGCCGCGTGGAGCCCGAGGCCAGGGGGGCTGGCGCTGGCCGCTGCCGGGGCCGCTGGCCTCGCTGCGCGACGACGTGGAGGCGCGTCTCGGGCGCCTTCACAACCGGCTCAACGAGTACGGGTTCGACCCCTTCGGTCTGGATCCGGAGTACGCCCAATCGCTGATGGTCAGCATGGGGGTGGTCTACCGCCATTGGCTGCGCTGCGAGGTCTCGGGAATCGATCGCGTTCCCGAGGGACGGGTGCTGCTGATCGGCAACCACGCGGGCAATACCTTCGCCTTCGACGGCGCCATGCTGGCGATGTCGCTCTTCTTCGACCACGAGCCCCCGCGGCTGGT
>JAFDET010000012.1 GCA_019310195.1 Deltaproteobacteria bacterium | reverse complement strand
CCACCCCGACGACGATCGCAGTGTCCATGGCGGCTAGGAGCCGGACCCAAGATGGGGTGCGCCGGCCCGGGCGTCGAGACGCCGCGCTGGCAAGGCGCGCGACGGAGCCATAGCCGTAGCTACGGCGCAAGGAGCGCAACGCAGCCAGCGCGGATGGATCGGCGTCCGGACGGTGTGCTCCTTCTTGGGTCAGGCTCCTAGTTACCGAATCCGAACTCGTAGCGGAAGCGCAGGAAGACGCGGCTGGTCCGGCCGGGCGGGGCGTCGAAGAGCGGGTTTGGGCTGCGGCGCACCGCGAACTGCCCCAGCAAGCCTTCGCGGGGCCCGGTGAAGATGTCGGCGCCCGCCGTTACGGAGAATCGATCGGTGGCGCGCCATTCGATCGAGGGGCGCACCAGCGATTCGTTGCGCTGCACGCCGTAGAGCACGAAGAGCTGAGGGAAGAGCGTCTCGCCCAGCAGATCGAAGCGCAGCAGCAGCGAGAGAAACTCGCGGTGGGACTCCAGATCGATGGAGCGGTCGTGGTCGAAGATCACGAACTGGATGAACTGCAGGTTGGCGAACAGGAAATCCCAGCCCGCCCAGTCGAGCCCGATCGCATACTCCAGGTCGGGCCGGGTCACGTAGCCGTCGCTCTCGCTCAGGTCGTTCACCACGAAGCCGCGCCCGAAGCTCGTCGCGCCTTCGCCCCAGAGGGCAAAGTCCCCGACGGTGGTCGAGAACGAGAATCCGACGCTGCGGACGCGCGGGAACTCGCGCTCCAGGACGTTCAAGAGCGCGCCGCGTCCGCCGGGCAGGGGGGCCAGGCGCCGCGAGAAGACGCCGCGCGAGTCGATGCGGTCCCAGTAGTGCAGGGCCAGGTCCCAGTCGCCGATCGCCCGCGCTGCGCGGAACCCGAAGCCCCAGGTGCTCGGATCGCCGTCAGTGGGAGTGTCCTCGTCGGCGAACGCGGCGGCGGGCGCGCCGCCGGGCCCCGGCGCCAGCGCCGGCAGCAGTCCGACCAGCTCCGGATCCAGTGCGAACTCGCTCTCCGGATCGGCCAACACGTCGGGCTCGAAGTCCGGGAACCACAGTCCCTGGAGCTTCCAGCCGGCCACGAGCAGGTCGCTGCGGGCCCCCCACACCGGCGTTCGCGCGTCCACGAAGTCGTCCAGGATGAACTCGCGGAAGTCCTGGGCGTTGATCATGTCCAGCACGCGCAGGCCGAAGGACTGGCCCCAGACGGCCTGCTGCTTGCCCAGGCGTACGTCGAGCCGCGCCGGACCCAGGCGGCCGACCCAGTGCGAGTAGAGCTCGCGCAGCTCCGCCTCCACGGTGCGCGAGCCTGCCACCTGCCAGCGGTCCACGGGACTCTGGCCGAAATCGGGGTCGTCGCCGACCAGCCGACCCACCGGATCCCACAGCACGCGTCCCAGGCCGCGCACCCGCCACGCGTCTCCCAGCCGCACCTCCACGTCCAGCTCCGCCCGATTCTGCGACTTCTGCGCAACGCGCGGCGAGTACACGCGCCAGGCCGTGTCGCTCTCCAGCAGCAGGCTGCCCTCGATCCGGGGCTGGGCCCCGGCCGGGGCGGCCAGGGCCAGGGTGGCGCCCGCCGCCAGCAGCCATGCGCGTCCGGCGGGAAGCACCTACGGGATTCCGAGCGCCAGGGTGGAGTCTTGGAACAGGTCCTCCGGCAGATCCTCGTCGTGCCGGATCTCCCGCACCTCGACCCGCGTGCGGTGCTTGCGACGCAGGTCTTCCAACTCCAGGTACTCCCAGAACCAGATGCCGTCGCGCTCGGTCCAGCGCGCTTCGAGGGTCCGTTCGAGGCGATCGGCCGAGTCGTAGAACTCGGCTCGCGTCACCAAAAGGCGTTCCGCGTCGATCCACTGCACCCGGCGCGTGTAGGCCGCCGGTCCCCGCGGCCGCGACTCCACCACGTGGTGGAGTCGCCCGTCGCGGTCTTCGTCGCGCAGGAGCACGTGATCGTCCTCGTCGGGCGCGCGTTCGCCCAGGTCGTCGTACGTGAAGTCGCTGCCTGCGAAGCGCTTCTCGCGGTCGCGTCCGGCGATGCGCCGCACCTTGCGAAGCGCCGGGAGGTAGACCCAGCGCAGGTCCTCTTGGCCGGGGTCGCTGCGGCTGTGGACCAGGAAGGCCGTGCCCCGGATGGCGGCCGGCGCGTCGAAGACGATCAGCCGCTTGCTGTGTAGATCTCCGTCGCCTCCGCGCTCGTCCCGCCAGAACGCGCGGACCCGGCGCGCGCGCTCGCCCCCGCGCTTGTCGATCAGGTGCCAGGTGGCATGGAGGGTTTCATCGGCGCCCCGCGGCCGCGCCTCCACGCGGAGCATGACCGCACGGCCGTCGAGGGGGGTCTCTCCGGCGAGGCCCGGCGCTGCGCCGAGCCCGACCGCCACGGCCACCAGGCCGCACGTTGCTGCGCGGATCGGGTGTATGGCAGCTTCCCCCCGGGCGGGAGGATACCGTGCTGCGACTCTACGACTACCTCGAATCCGGCAACTCCTACAAGGTGCGCCTGCTGCTGCATCAGCTGGGAGTTCCGTTCGAGCGCGTGGCCGTGGACATCCGGTAGGGCGAGAGCCGCACGCACGCGTTCCTGCAGCGGAACCCCAACGGAAGGATTCCGCTGCTCGAGCTGGAGGACGGCACCGGCCTGGCGGAATCCAACGCGATCCTCTGGTACCCGGCCGAGGGCAGCGCTTTCCTGCCCGCCAGCCGGCTGCAGTGGGCGCAGGCGCTTGCGGTGATGGACCGGCATCTGGCGGAGCGGCGCTTCTTCGTCGGCGACGGCTACTCGGTCGCCGACATCGCGCTCTACGCCTACACCCACGTCGCTCACGAGGGCGGCTTCGACCTTTCGGACCACCGCACCGTGCGCGATTGGCTGGAGCGGGTCCGGGCTCGACCCGGGCACGTTCCGATCACCTACGCCGCCTGAACGCGGCGGGGGGGAACCCGCACCAGGCCCGCTCGACCCGCTAGGCCGTTTGGACGCGGTGTGGGGACGGGATCGAGCCCGTGCTGGGTCCCCCGCTGCGGCTGCGAGACGCGCCGGGGCGCCCGTCGCGTCGCCCCGAGATCCGACGCGCCAGCGCCGCTACCAGCGCGCGCAGCGGCGCCACCGCGGGGTCGGCCAGGTAGTCGTCGGCCATGTTCCAGCGCTGCGAGGCCTCGTCCTGTCGCCGGGCCGCCCCGTTCGTCGATCGCATCCGGGATCCTCCCCTCGTCATGACCTGAGCATCGGCCCGGGGGAGCCCGAAGCTGTGTGAACTACTTCACAACGCGCCGATTCTTTTGCGGAAATCGGTGAGCGTGGCGCTAGGGCCGGGCCCCGGGTGATACTCGACCCCTCGATGAGCGGAGATGGGCGAACGCCGGGTGCCTCCAGGAGCCGCGCTGGGGCACGGCGCCTGGCGGCGGGGGCCGCGTTGGCGGGCGGGCTGGCCCTGGGGGTCTGGGTCTGGTCTCGGGGGGACCTGGTGCTGGATCCGGCGGCTCTCCGCGGGCGCATCGAGGCCTTGGGCTGGCTGGCACCGGCTGCCTTCGTGGCGGCTGCGGCGCTGCGGCCGTTTCTGGCCGCACCCTCCTGGGTGGTGATGAGCGCGGGGGGCCTGCTGTTCGGGGTGGCCGGCGGGATGCTCTGGGGCCTGCTGGGGTTCACCGCAGGGGCCTTCCTCACGTTCGGCATTGCCCGGGGCCTGGGTCGCGACGCCCTCGCGGGCCGCCTGCATGGCCGCCTGGCCCGCGCCGACGCCTGGATGGCGGAGCGGGGAGCCGCCTGGCTGGGCGCCTACACCGCGCTGCCCGTGGTGCCCCTGACCCCTGGCCATGCGGCCGCGGGCCTTTCCTCCATGCGCTTGTTCGCGTTCACGGGTGCCGTCGTGGTGGGCTTGGTGCCGCGAACCGCCGTGTTCAGCGCGTTCGGCGACGCCTTCGCCCGCGGCGACATGGAGCACATCGCCGCCATCTCCGCGTTCATCGCCTTCGGCGCCGTGTTGGGCGTCTGGGCGACGCGTCGTTTCGGGCCCCCGCGCGATTCCTGAGGAGACCCCTATGTCCGAGTCCATTGCACCTGCGGCGGCGCCCGAGGAGCAGCACGAACGGCGCTGGGCGCTGATCCGCGACGTCCTGGTCTTCCAGGGGAAGATGCTGCTGGAGGCATTGCGCGACGTGCTGCTGCCGGCGGCCACGCTGATCGCCGGCGCCCTGGGCATGTTCCTGGGTGGTGAGCGTCCCGAACGCTACTTCCACGAGGTGCTGCGGCTCGGGGCGCGCTTCGATGTCTGGCTGAACCTGTTCGGTCCCATCGGCCATCTGGGACGTGCCGGTGTGCTCACCGCGGATGCGGGGGTGGACCGGACGCTGCGCTACCTGGAGAACCTGCTCGTGGAGCAGCATCAGAAGGGGCAGGTCACCCGCCAGGCCAAGCAGGCGATCGATCGCTGGCTCGACCAGGTGGAGGGCGCGGTGCGATCCACGCGTAGGGACGGCGACAAAGAGGCGTAGGAGCCTGACCCAAGATGGAGCACACCGTCGGGACGCCGATCCATCCTGGGGCTCGGTCACTCTGCAAGCAGCGAGGGCTCGTAGTCGGCCGGCGCCGCGTAGCCCAGGAGCTGGAGCAGGGTCGCCGCCACGTTGGCCAGCCCCGGATGCTCCAGGCCCTGGCGCAGCGCCGCCCGCGTTCCCGGCACGTAGATGGAACACGGGACCGGGTTGAGGGTGTGGCTGGTGCGTACCTTGGGGCGGCCTTCGGCGTCGCGCGCAAGCTGTCCCTCGGAATCCACCTCGAACATGTCGTCGGCGTTGCCGTGGTCCGCCGTGACCAGCAGCGCTCCGTCCAGCTCGCGGATCACCGGCAGCAGGCGCCCGATCTGAAGGTCGACGGCCTCGACCGCCATTCGCGCCGCCTCGAAGCGGCCCGTGTGCCCCACCATGTCGCCGTTGGGGTAGTTGACCCGGGCGTGGCGGTGGCGGCCGCTGCGCAGCTCCTCGATCAGGCGGTCGGTGATCTCCGCCGCCTTCATCCAGGGCCGCTCTTCGAAGGGCAGGGTGTCGCTGCGGATCTCGATGTACGTCTCGCTGCCCTCGTCGAAGGCGCCGCTGCGGTTGCCGTTCCAGAAGTAGGTCACGTGGCCGAACTTCTGGGTCTCGCTGATGGCGAGCTGGGTGACACCGTTGCGCGACAGGTACTCGCCCACGGTGCGGTCGATGGCGGGCGGCTCCACCAGGTAGCGCGACGGGATGCCCAGATCGCCGTCGTACTGCATCATGCCGGCGAAGAGCACGTCCGGCCGCGAGCCCCGCTCGAAAGCCGCGAAGTCCTCGTCCTCGAAGGCGCGCGTGATCTCGATGGCGCGGTCGCCCCGGAAGTTGAGGAAGACGACGCCCGCGCCGTCGCGGATCGGTCCCAGCGGCGCGCCGGCCTCATCCACGATCACGAACGGAGGCAGGAACTGGTCCGAGAGGCCCGGCTCCTCCTTGCGGAACGTCTCGATGGCTTCGCGCGCGCTGGCGAAGCCGCGGGCCTCACCCAGGACATGCGTCTTCCAGCCTCGCTCGACGATGCGCCAGTCGGCTTCGTAGCGGTCCATGGTGACCAACATGCGGCCACCGCCCGAGGCGATCCGGTAGTCGCGGCCCTTGTCGCGCAGCTCGGCCAGCAGGGCCTCCAGGGGCTCCACGTAGTCGAGAGCGCTGGTCTCGTGGACGTCCCGGCCGTCGAGCAGCACGTGGACCCGGGCGCGCTCCACGCCATCGGCGTCGGCCCGGCGCAGCATCGCCGCGACGTGATCCGCGTGGCTGTGGACGTTGCCGTCCGAGAGCAGGCCGATCAGGTGCAGGGGCTCGCCGCTGCGGGCGACCTGGCCGACCAGCTCGCGCCACACCGGGCCCTCGAAGACGCGCCCGGAGCGCACCGCCTCGCTCACCAGCGTGGCGCCCTGGGAGAAGATCCGGCCGGCCCCCAGGTGGTTGTGACCGACCTCGCTGTTTCCCATGTCGGCGTCGGAGGGCATACCGGCGGCCAGGCCGTGGGCCGCCAGCGACGTCGTGGGCGTCTCGTCGCGCAGCCAGTCCAGGTTCGGCGTGCGCGCCGCCGCCACGGCGTCCGCGCCGTCGCCGCGCCCGATCCCCACGCCGTCCATCACGCACACGACCACGGGTCCGGGCACGGCCGGGAAGGTCGGATGCTTGCTGAGGGTCCAGTCGCTCATGCGCGGCCTCTACGTTGGCAGGTCGCCGGGCGGACGCAAGAGGGGCGGACTACGTGCCCGCGAGCGGTGTCACCACGTCGGCGGCGAAGCGCTCGAGCAGCTCGGGGTCTCGGCCCTGAATCACCACGTAGCTGATGCCCGTCTCCTCGCGCTGGGCGCGGAGCCGGTCGCGGATCTCCGCGCCGCTGCCGGTCAGGAAGAGGGGGCAGCCCGCGACGTCGTCGACGCTCATACGGTTCTGCCGAGCCAGCTCTTCGCGAATCCCGCTCGGCTGGTCGGTCAGGGCCACGACGAAGGTCAGGGAGCTCAGCTCCAGAGCGTCGGGGTCGCGGCCCGCCGCGGACGCGGCCTCTCGCACCCAGGCCACCTTCTGTCGGATCCGCTCCGGTGCGCAGTCGCGGGCCGTCTTGCGCGTCACTCGGCCCCGATCCATCCGGGGATTGATGCCGACGATGTCCGCGTGGCGGCCGGCCAGGGCCAGCAGCTTCGGCCCGCCGCCGCCCACCAGGATCCGGGGGCGCGAGCCGTCGGGCAGCTCGGCCGCCCGAGCCACGTCGCGGATGGTGTAGTGGCGGCCCTCGAAGCGGGTGCGCTCCTGGGTCCACATGGCGCGGATGATCTGCAGGGCCTCGTCCAGGCGCTCGATGCGGATTCCCGGGCGCTCGAAGGGCATCCCCGCTTCGACGTAGTCGCTCTCCATCCAGCCGGCGCCCAGACCGAACTCGTGGCGCCCGCCGGACAGCAGGTGGATCGTCGCCGAGGCCTTGGCCAGGACGACCGGGTGGCGGTAGTCCACGTCGTAGACCAGGGAGCCCACCGAGATTCGCTCGGTGACGGCCGCGGCCGCCGCCAGTGCAGCCACCGGCTCCCACTGGTCGGTGAAGTGGTCCGGCCAGAAGACGCTGGAGTAGCCGAGCTCCTCGATGTGCCGCAGCCGTTGCACCCAGGCGTCGGCGGGCAGCGCAGCGAGCTGCACGCCGAAGCGGAAGGGATGAGGCATCCTCAGATGCCGAGGTTGGCCAGCGCATCGACCACGCGGCCGACGGTCTCCGACAGCGTCGGATGCGACTCCTCGAACCCCTGGGCCAGCTCGGAGAGGCGGTCCGCCAGGGACGACTCCTCCTCGCTGGGCGTGCCCTCCAGCGTGCCTTCCAACTCCTGCAGAGCGTCGCGCAGCAGCGCGCGCTCCTGCTCGTCCAGGTCGTGCCCGGCGATCTGCTCGTGGAGGCGGCTCAACGTCTCCCGCAGCGCCGCGTGTTCTTCGCTCATGGGCTCCCGGTCAGAGCAGGTTGCGGACGCGGCGGTAGCCGGCCTTGACTTCGTCCAGCAGGAGCCGCGCGGCATCGCCGATCTCTTCGAGCGAGGCTTCCGCCCCCTTCTCAACGACCTTGGCCTTGCCCTCGAGCTGCTCCCAGCGCCGCTCGAGCGCCTCGAACCCGTCCTTCGCTTCCTGCCCGGCCAAGTGTATCTGCACGCGCAACTCATCCCGCACGCGGCGCAGATCGTCGACTTCCTTGCTGAACGTCTCGTTCCAGTCGGCCATGGCTCGATCTCCTTCTAGTCGCCGTCCGGATCCTGCACGGTGAGCACCGCGCAGGATGCATGCCGGATGGTGCGCTCGGCTACGCTGCCCAGCACCACGTGCTTGAGGCCGGTGAGGCCCCGTGTCCCCATCACGATGAGGTCGGCGCCGATCTGCTCGGCTGCATCCACGATCGCCTGGGCCGGCACGCCTTCGGTGATCATCCCGGATGCGGTGACACCCAGGTCGCTGACCTTCTTGACCTCTTCGTCGATGCGCCGCGCTGCCGAATCGCGCATCTCGCCGAGGATGTTGGCGGGGATCTGGTAGTCGTACGGGCCGACTACGCCGACCGGCAGGCTGTATGCGTGGAGCAGATGCACCTCAGCAGAGAATGCCTTCGCGAACTCGACGGCCGTCTCCACGGCCTTCGTCGAGTGAGACGAGAAGTCAACCGGAACGAGGATCTTCTGGATCTTCACACCAACCTCCCTTCACGCAGGAGTATATCCCTTCCCCGGGCAGCGGCCGCTCCCGATCTGCTACGCAGACGCCATGGATGGGATCCCGGGTCTCGCCGCCTGCTGGCGCGAGGCCCAGCGCGTGGTCGTGTTGACGGGGGCGGGCCTCTCGACGGCGTCGGGCATACCGGACTTCCGCTCGCCGGGCGGACGCTGGGAGCGCTATCAGCCCGTGCCGCTGCCCGACTTCCTGGCGCGGGAGAGCGCGCGCCTGGAGTACTGGCGCTACAAGGGCGAGACCTGGCCGATCATCCGCGGCGCCAATCCGAACCCGGCCCACCGGGCGTTGACCGATCTCGCCCACGCCGGGCAGATCGATCTCCTGGTGACACAGAACGTGGATGGTCTGCACGAGCGCAGCGGATTCCCGGCGGAACGCCTGGTAGGCATCCACGGCAGCGACGCGCAGGTCGTCTGCATGGCGTGTGGGCGCCGCGAGCCCCGAGAGGCCGCACAGGCCGCTTGGGAGGCGAGTCCGGTCGTTCCCACCTGTGCCTGCGGTGGCCCGCTGAAGCCGGCCACCATCTCCTTCGGTCAGAACCTGGTGGCGTCGGATCTGGCGCGGGCGATGGACGCTGCCGAGCGCTGCGATCTCTTTGTGGCCGTGGGAACGTCGCTGGTCGTCGGCCCCATCAACGAGATGCTGCCCGTGGCGGCGGCGTCCGGAGCTCGCACCGCGATCCTCACCGCGTCCGAAACGCCCTTCGATGCGCAGGCCGACTGGCTCGTCGGCGACGCGCTGGAGGAGGTGCTTCCCAGGCTGCGTGACGCGGTGCAGGCAACCTGAAGTCGCGCGAAAGCCGGGCCTCCGCTCGGCCGAGAAAGTGGTTTCCCCGGGCGCGGCATGCTGCTATTGAGAGGGCGTATTCCCCCCCGGCGGCCGCGACGGGGAGCAGGGGGCTCGTACGATGGCAGGAAAGCTGGGCAAGTTTGCGGCGGGACTGGCGCTTTGCGCTGCGCTCCTGGTTTCCGCGCCCGCCCAGGCGGATGACCACGATTCCCGGCGTTCCGGTCATCCGGTTCGGATCGTCGCCTACCTCCTGCACCCGATCGGCGTGATCATCGACACGCTGATCTTCAAGCCCGCTCACTGGCTCGGGCACAGAGAGCCGTTCCAGACTCTCTTCGGCCACGAAGACTGAGCCGTCCCCTCCGGGGATTGGTTGTTCCTCTTGTAAGTTCCGGTATGATATTTGCATATGCATTGGTACGCCCTTGCCTATGCGCGCGCCCGAGCGGTCGCTTGAAGCGACGCGCGCACTTCGCCTTGCTGGCGGCGCTTCCGTGGCTGCTGGCCGCGCCGGTGTTCGCGCAGGATGCGGCCCCGGTGAGCGCCGCACCGGAGGGCGCCGCTCCGGAGGCGGTCGTACCCGAGCCGAATCGTGGGCCGCCGGCGACGCTCCGCTTCGGCAACATGACCTTCGTCGCGAGCCACGGCGACCGCACCGAGATCCTCGTCGAGGCGCGCAACATGCTGGTGCCTCCGGGGGCCCAGACCGCGAGCCTGGAGGAGGTCCATCTGGTGATGAACGACCCCGAGAGCGGCAAGCGCGCCTTCGAGATGACCTGTGACCAGGGCGCTCTCGAGTTGGAAACGTCCAACTTTCATGCCGAGGGCAACGTCGAGGGTCGCACCGCCGACGGGCGGCGCATCTTCACCCCGTGGCTCCGCTACGACAGCGACCGCGACGTCATCACGACCGACGCGCCGGTGCGGATCGTCGATGGCCGGAACCGGCTCAAGGGGCGCGGCTTCGTCTACCACTTGAAGGATTCTCGCTTCGTCCTGAAGGGCGGAGCGAGCATCGTCCAGGAGTGACTGCGTTGCGCGCTCTGGTTTCCCTCGTGCTCCTCTTGCTGATCGGTGCCTCGCCTGCGTGGGGCGCGACGAAGCCCGAGGACGTTTCGCTGTTGGTGGCGCCCTTCGAGATCGTGGCGCCCGCGGGCGCCGATCTGCCCGAGATCGCTCTGCTCCTGGCCGATCGCCTGGGGACCCGGGGGCTGGGTCGCGTCGTGGGCCCCGGCGCTCTCTCGATCGAGCCGGTGGCGGAGCCCAGCCCGGAGCAGCTGCGGACCTGGGCCGAGGGCTCGCGTACGGAGCTGGTGGTGGTGGGTCGCACCACGATGATCGGCCGCCGCCTCAGCCTGGACGTACGCCTGCGCAACGCGGCCAACGGCGAGACGGTGGGCACCTATGTGGCAGAGGCCGCGCGGCCGGAGGATCTGGGTACGGCCGTCGATCGGCTGGCGGGCCAGATCGTGGAGGGGGCCCTGACGGTTGCTGTGCTGGCGCCCGTCTCGGCCGCCGCGCCTCAGGGGGACGCGGCCGCGGGGAGCGCCGAAGCAGGCTCCACGGCCGCGCCCAAGCCTCGCCAGCCGCTTTCGATCAAGGCTGACGAGATGGAGGCCGTCGAGGGCGCTGGCGGGTCCCGCCGCTTCCTGTTCAAGCGCAACGTGCGGCTGCGTCAGGGCGAGATGTTCGTGCGCTCCCGGCGCATGGAGGCGTTCTACCCGCCGGGCTCGAGCGAGCCCGCCACGATGATCGCGACCGGGGACGTGATCCTGCGTCAGGCGGGCCGTCGGGCCAAGTGCGAGAGCGCCACCTTCTACCCCAAGGAGCAGCGGGTGGTCTGCAGGGGCGACGACGCCGAGCTCGAGCAGGGGGGCACCAGCCTGCGCGGAAAGGAAATCGAGTTCTTCCTGGATACGGAGCGCATGGTGATCCGCGGGGGTGCCGATGTATTCATGGAGCCGGCTGATGCCGGCTCCGGAGGACAGGGCCGGTGAACGGAACCCTGAAGCTGCGCGGCGAAGGCCTGGTGAAGCGCTACGGAGGGCGGGAGGTCGTCTGCAAGATCGACCTGGACGTGGCCGCGGGCGAGGTCGTCGGGCTGCTGGGTCCCAACGGAGCCGGCAAGACCACGACCTTCGGCATGGTGGTGGGCGCGGTGCGGCCGGATGAGGGTGCGGTCTACCTGGGCGGCGAGAAGATCACGGACCTGCCCATGTACCGGCGTGCGCGCCTGGGCATCACGTACCTGCCTCAGGAGGCGTCCATCTTCCGCAAGCTCACAGTCGCCCAGAACGTCATGGCGATCCTGGAAACCGTCGAGGCCGATCCCGCCGTGCGCAAGACCCGCCTGGCAGAGCTGTTGGCCGAGCTGGGCCTGGCGGACAAGGCGAAGCAGCGGGGCGACACCCTCTCGGGCGGCGAGCGGCGCCGCGTGGAGATCACGCGTGCCCTGGTGCTGGACCCCAAGTTCATGCTGCTGGACGAGCCCTTTTCCGGGATCGATCCGATCGCCGTCATCGACATCCAGAAGGTCGTCGAGCAGCTCAAGGCGCGCGGGATCGGGATCATGGTCACGGACCACAACGTCCGCGAGACACTGTCCTCCTGCGACCGCGCCTACATCATCAAGGACGGTGTGATCCTGCGCGAGGGCGAGCCCGAGGACATCGCGGCCGACCCGCGAGTTCGCGAGATCTATCTGGGGGAGAACTTCCGGCTCTCCTGAGCCGGGCGGTACGAGCATGGCGATCGAGCTGAAGCAACAGTTACGCCTGAGCCAGCAGCTGGTGATGACTCCCCAGCTGCAGCAGGCGATCAAGCTGCTTCAGCTCTCGCAGCTCGAGCTGGTGGACATGGTCCAGCAGGAGCTCCAGGAGAACCCGGTCCTCGAAGAGGTCAACGACCTGGACGAGGACCGCAGCGCGGCCGAGGCCCGGGGCAACGACGAGGTGCCCCTGGAGACCGAGGCTCCCGAGCCGCCGGAGCCGACGGCCCCGGAGACGCCCAGCGCCGACCCCAGCGACGCCCAGAAAATCGACGATATCGACTGGCAGAGCTACGCGGAGTCCAACCCGCAGACCTCTCCCGGCGTGGTGCGGGATGACGACGAGGGGCGCTCCCTGGAGGCCAACTACACCCGTCGCGAGACCCTGTCCGAGCACCTGGAGTGGCAGCTCCAGCTCGCGGACCTGACGGATGCGGAGCGTCTGGCCGCCGCGTGGATCATCGGGAACCTGGACGATCACGGTTACCTGAAGAGCGATCTGGACGAGATCGCGCGCAAAGCCGGTGTCCCCGAAGAGGTGGTGGAGGCGGCGCTGGCCAAGGTGCAGGACTTCGACCCGACCGGGGTGGGGGCCCGGGATCTGCGCGAGTGCCTGCAGCTTCAGCTGGTGGCGCTTCGCATCGAGGATCCCCTGGTGGTGGCCTTGGTGGACCGTCACCTGGATGCATTGCAGCGACGCGACTTTCGGGGGATCGCGCGTGCGTTGTCGGTGACCATCGAGGAAGCCGCGGTCGCCGCGCGCGTGATCGGTGGTCTGGAGCCGCGTCCGGGGCGGCCCTTCGGTGGCGACGATCCGATCTACATCGAGCCCGACATCTACGTCTACAAGGTGGCCGACGAGTTCCACATCGTGCTGAACGAGGATGGGCTGCCCAAGCTCCGCGTCAGCAACCTGTACCGGGACGTATTGGCCAAGCGAGACGGTGCGGCCAAGGACACGCGCGACTACGTGCGCGAGAAGATGCGCTCGGCCCTGTGGCTGATCAAGTCGATCCACCAGCGCCAGCGAACCATCTACAAGGTGATGCAGAGCATCATCAAGAACCAGCGCGAGTTCTTCGACCGGGGTATCGCGTACCTGCGCCCGCTCAACCTCCGGGACGTGGCGGAGGACATCGAGATGCATGAATCCACGGTCAGCCGCGTGACCACCAACAAGTACGTCCACACCCCCCAAGGCATCTTCGAGCTCAAGTACTTCTTCAACTCGAGCATCGGCCGCTTCGAGGGCGAGGCGATCGCCAGCGAGAGTGTCAAGGCGAAGATCCGCCGTATCATCGGCAGCGAGGACGCCCGTAGGCCCTTGTCGGATCAGCGGATTGCGGAGATGCTCAAGGCCAACAACATCAACATCGCGCGCCGGACTGTGACCAAGTACCGTGAGGCGATGGATATCCTGTCGTCCACCAAGCGGCGGCAGATCGGCTAATCGGAGACTCCTTGCCGTGAAGATCATGGACATCCTTGTCAGAGATGCCGTGGTGCTCGACCTAGCGTCGAGCCAGAAGGCGGACGTCCTCGCCGAGATGGCGGGTGGCTTGGCCGCGGCCGAAGAAGGGATTTCGGCCGATGAGCTGCTGCGTGTGCTGGAAGAGCGGGAGGCGCTTCAGAGCACCGGGATCGGCGAGGGGGTGGCGATTCCCCACGGCAAGCTTCCCGGGCTTCACCGGCTGATCGCGTCGTTCGCCCGCAGCCGCGAGGGCGTGGACTTCGACTCCATCGACGGTCTGCCCACCCAGCTCTTCTTCCTGTTGGTCGTGCCTGAGCACTCCGGGGGACAGCACCTGAAGGCCTTGGCGCGCATCTCGCGTTTCTTCCGGGATGCCGCGTTCCGAGCGCGCCTCCACGAGGCCCAGTCGTTGGACGACGTCTGCCGGGCCATCGAAGAGGAAGACGCGAAGTTCTAGCCCGCATTTCTCACCAGGGGGCGTAGCGAGGCGGTGCAGATTCGTGGCCTGACAGGCGATCGCGACCGAGGGAAGCGGAGGCGTAGCCGTAGCTACGTCGAGCACCCGCAGGGAGCGATCGCCTGTCAGGGCGCGGAGATGCGCCGCCGGAGTAGCGCCCTGGTGAGCAACGCGGGCTAGGGGTGGAAACCCAGACCCACGGCGTCCTCGTCGAGGTCCTCGGGGTGGGGATCCTGCTGCTGGGCCCGAGCGGCATCGGCAAGAGCGAGTGCGCCCTGGAGTTGGTAACGCGGGGCCACCGCATGGTGGCCGACGACGTGGTGAAGCTGGAGCGGCGCGGCGAGCGCTTGCTGGGGCGCGCACCCAAGCGCATCCGCCACTACACCGAGATCCGGGGCATCGGGCTGCTGTTCCTGCCGGACCTGTACGGGCCGGACGCGGTTCGCGAGGAGGGGGCGGTCGACGTGGTGGTGCGGCTGGAGCGCTGGCGCGAAGGCGCTGAGTACGAGCGTGTGGGGTTGGAACGCCCCAGCGAGGCGTTCGCCGGCGTCGAGCTGCCCACCATGGTGTTGCCGGTGCGGCCCGCCACCAGCATGGCCACGCTCTTGGAAGTGGTGGCGCGCGACCATCGCTCGCGGCGCCGCGGCAGCGACGCGATCGAGCGCCTGGATCGGCCCCCGGAGGAGGAAGAGGTGTGAGCGAAGGCGGAGCACGGGTCGTATTCGTGGCCGGCCTGTCCGGCAGCGGGAAGACCACCGCCATGGCGGCGCTGGAGGACCTGTCCTTCTACTGCGTGGACAACCTGCCCCCGGTCCTGATCGAGCAGTTCGTCGATCTGTGCCGCAAGGCGACCCCGCCGATCCGCAAGGTCGCCCTGGCCGTGGACGCCCGGGAGCCCTCGTTCCTGCAGGCCTTCCCCCCGGTGGTCGAGCGCATGAGGCGCCAGGACGAGCGGGTCGAGGTGTTGTTCCTGGACTGCGGCAACGAGGCGCTGATCAATCGCTACCGCGAGACCCGGCGGGTGCACCCCCTGTCGCCTACAGGAACCGTCGGGGACGGAATCCAGACCGAGCGCCGCCTGCTGGCCGACGTGGCGGCCCTGGCGGACGTCACCTTCGATACCTCCAGCCTGAACGTGCACCAGCTTCGCGACCTGGTGGTGCGGCACGTGGCGGGAGGGGCACGCCGGACCCTGGTCAACCTGGTCTCGTTCGGCTTCCGCTTCGGGCCGCCGGCCACGGCCGAGCTGCTCTTCGATGTCCGGTTCTTGCCGAATCCCCACTTCGAGCCCGATCTGCGGGCGCTGACCGGCGAGGATCCGGCGGTCGCGGAGTACGTGCTGAAGAACGAGCGCGCCGAGGGCCTCTTCGAGCGGCTGCGCGAGCTGCTTCATTTCCTGCTGCCCCTGTATGATGCCGAGGGGAAGGCCTATCTCACGATCGGTGTCGGATGCACCGGGGGTCGGCACCGCTCTCCTGCGATCGCAGAATCCCTGGCTCGGGAGTTGCGCGAAGCCGGCCGCGAGGTCAACGTGGAGCATCGGGAATTGGAGCGCGAACAGTGAGCGTCGGAGTCGTAGTCGTGACCCACTACCGCCTGGGCGAGGTGTTCCTCCAGGCGCTGGATCTGATCGTGCCCGAGCATCCGCCCTTCGGGACCGTGTCGGTGGATCCCAAGCAGCCGGTGGACGAGATGCGGGCGACCATCGCCGCGGCCATCCGGGCCGCGGATGCCGGCGACGGCGTCCTGGTCCTGACCGACATGTTCGGCGGGACGCCCTCGAACATCGCGCTCTCGTTCTTTCGTGAGCACCGGGTGGAGGTGGTCACCGGGATCAACCTGCCCATGCTCATCAAGCTGGCGACCCTGACCGAGGAGAAGGCGCTCGAGGATCTGGCGCCGTTCATCGCCAACTACGGGCAGCGCAACATCTCCGTGGCCAGCCAGATCCTGCCCGAAGAGCCCTCGTGAACGACGCCGCGGAGATCCTGCGCAGCTTCCGGGTGGGCCACGAGCTGGGCCTCCACGCCCGCCCGGCCGGCCGCTTCGTGACCGTGGCCAGCAAGTTCAACGCAGAGATCTCCGTCGCTCGTGGCGAGGAATGGGTCAGCGGGACCAGCGTGCTGTCGTTGCTTTCCCTGGCGGCGGCCTTCGGCACCGAGTTGCGCATCCGTGCCGTGGGGCCCGATGCGGAGCGGGCCGTAGCGGAGCTGGGGACGCTCCTGGAGCGTCCGGACGTGATTGAAGGCGCATAGGGCTTTCCGTACCCTCCCTGCTCCTCGAATCCAGCCGGAGAACAGAAATGGCCCAGCGCTCCCTCTTCACCTCGGAATCGGTTTCGCCGGGCCACCCGGACAAGCTCTGCGACCAGGTCTCGGACGCCATCCTCGACGCCATGCTGGCCGAGGACCGGAACTCGCGCGTCGCCTGCGAGACCCTGACCACGACCGGGCTGGTCCTGGTCGCCGGCGAGGTGACCACCCAGGCCCAGGTGTCGCTTCCCGCGCTGATCCGGCAGGTGGTCTGCGACATCGGGTACACGGACTCGGATATGGGATTCGACGGCAACACCTGTGCCGTCGAGGTGGCGCTGGGCCAGCAGTCGCCGGACATCTCCCAGGGCGTCAGCGAAGGCGAGGGCCTGCACAAGGAGCAGGGGGCCGGTGACCAGGGCATGATGTTCGGCTTCGCCTGCGACGAGACCCCCGAGCTGATGCCGGCCCCGATCCTGCTCTCCCATCGTCTGATGGAGCAGCACCGCATGCTCTTCGAGTCCGGGCAGCTGGGCTACCTGCGGCCCGACGCCAAGTCCCAGGTCACCATCGAGTACGACGGGGAGCGGCCGGCGCGGATCCCCGCCGTCGTCCTCTCGACCCAGCACGATCCCGACGTCTCCCACGACCAGCTCCGCAAGGACGTCATCGAGCAGCTGATCCGCCCGGTGCTTCCCGGCGAGCTGCTCGACGACGATACGGTCTTCCACGTGAACCCGACCGGGCGCTTCGTCGTGGGCGGCCCCATGGGCGATGCGGGACTGACCGGGCGCAAGATCATCGTGGACACCTACGGTGGGATGGGGCGCCACGGCGGTGGCGCCTTCTCCGGAAAGGACCCCTCCAAGGTGGACCGCAGCGGAGCCTACGCAGCCCGGTGGGTGGCCAAGAACCTGGTCGCGGCCGGCCTGGCCCGGCGCTGCGAGGTGCAGCTGGCCTACGCCATCGGCGTGGCGGAGCCTCTCTCGATCCGGGTGGAAGACTTCGGTACGGGAACGGTGGACGAGGCGGAGCTGGTGCGGCTGGTCCGCAAGTTCTTCGACCTCACGCCCCGCGGCATCATCGACGGCCTGGACCTGCTCCGGCCCATCTACCGGGCCACCGCGGCCTTCGGCCACTTCGGGCGCGAGAACCAGGGCTTCCCCTGGGAGGTGACCGGCAAGGCCGAGGCGATCCGCGCGGACGCCCGGGTCTGAGCCCGCAGGCGGCGGCTTCAGCGCGGTGGCGCTATAACCCGACCGCGATGGGGGGCCTTCGCAGCGCACTGATCGCGGCCGGCGCCGGGCTCGCGTGGCTGCCGGCCGTCCCGGTCGGCGCCGACGCGGTCGAGGTGGACCAGCCCTGGGTTCGCGTGCTGCTCACCCAGGGGAGGGATCCGGTGCGGGTGGGCGGGGAGCGCTACACGGCGGTCGAGCCCGGACGGCTGCGCCGAAACGGGCATCCGGTGGGGCCGCGGGTCGTCGTCAACGGCCCCACGGCTGTGGGGAAGGTCCGCTACCGCGGGCGCATCGAGGTCAGCCGCAGTGCCGAGGGCGTCACCGTGATCAACGAGGTGCCCGTGGAGCGCTACGTGGAGGGGATCCTGCTGCGGGAGGTCTACCCCGGCTGGGAGGCTGCCGTGCTCGAGGCCCAGGCGGTGGTGGCTCGGACCTACGCGCTGCACCGCTCCCGTGAGACCCGCGGGCAGGCCTGGGACGTCACGTCCGGCACCGGCAGCCAGGTCTACGGCGGGATCGACGCCGAGGCGCCTCAGGCGGCTCGTGCGGTTCGGGCGACCGAGGGGCAGGTCCTGGTCTTCGGCGGCAAGCCCATCCTGGCTGCCTATCACTCGGCCTCGGGCGGCCGGACGGCCTCTTCGGAGGAGGTCTGGGGTCGCGCACTCCCGTACCTGGTCAGCGTTCTGGTGGAAGGGGAGGAGGTCTCCCCGGATACCTACTGGCGGATCCCGGTCTCGACCGCGAAGCTGGGGCGGGCCCTGAAGGATCTGGGCTGGCCCGTGGGGGCTGTCGAGGAGGTCGGCGTGCTGGAGCGCTCGCAGAGCGGCCGGGTCCGGCGGGCCTTCGTAGAGGGTAGCCGCAAGCGGATCGAGCTGAGTGGGCATGACCTGCGTCGGGCCGTCGGCGGCTTGCCCAGCACCCTGTTCGAGGTGAAACGGGAGGAGGACGGCTTCCTCTTCGTGGGCTCCGGGCACGGCCACGGGGTGGGCATGAGCCAGTGGGGCGCCCGGGCGATGGCCCAGCGCGGGGCGAGCTACCGGGAGATCCTGGCCTGGTTCTATCCGGGTGCCGGCCTTCGCGAGGGATGGGGAAGCGGGGAGGAGCTATGACGATGATTCTCGGAGCGATCGGACTCCAGGCGCAGGCGCCGGGTACCGATTTTTCCTTCTTCATTCCGATGATCGCGATCTTCCTGATCTTCTACCTGCTTCTGATCCGACCGCAGCAGCGGCGCCAGAAGGAGCAGGAGAAGCAGATCGCGGCCATCGAGCGCGGCGACTCGGTGGTCACCGCGGGAGGCATCCACGGCAAGGTGACGGGCGTGACCGACGACGTCTTGACGATCGAGATCGCGGCCATCAAGGGTGAGCGGATACGCATCAAGGTGGCTCGCGCTCGCATCGACTCGGTCAGCAAGGCCAAGGGAGGGGAGGAGTCGTGAGCCTGCGCGCGCGCGCCATGCTGATCGGGGCGCTCGTCGTCCTGATCGGGTTCTTCGCCGTGAGCGGTTTCGTGCCGGAAGAGACACGACGCGCGAGCGGCGTGCTGCCCGACCAGGGCATGCGCCTGGGTCTCGACCTGCGCGGCGGAATCCACTGGGTCATCGGCGTCAAGCTCTCCCGGGCGCTGGAGCAGGAGCTGGAGTTCCTGTCCGGAAGCATCACCGAGCAGCTCAAGGAAGATCAGGTCTTCGGACCCGAGATCGTCGTCGAGGGCGAGCGGCTCCTGGTGCGGGCCGGGACACCGGAGAGTCGCGAGAAGGCCGAGGGCGCCGCAGCGGACACCGACGTGCTGGTGGAAGTGGAGCGCGGCGAGGACTTCGTCGCCTACGCCATCGACGACGGCTGGCAGCGCGAGGTGCGCGAGCGCGCCATGAGCCAGGTGCTGGAGGTGCTGCGCAACCGCGTCTCCGACCCGGCCAAGGGCATCGCCGAGTCCGTGGTCACGCGCCAGGGCAGCGACCGCGTGCTGGTGCAGATCCCCGGCGGCGAGGTGGACCGCGAGAAGGCGCGGGACATCCTCGAGGTGACGGGGATGCTGGAGTTGAAGATCGTGCGCGACCAGGACGCCTCGGAGGATCTGCTGCGCGCCAAGTATTCCGACGGGCTGCCCCAGAGCACGGAGATCGTGTTCGAGAAGGACCGGGATTCCGGGCGCCCGGTGGTGGCGTACCTGGTCGACGAGCAGGCCGGAATCACCGGAAAGTACCTGGCGGACGCACGGGTCGGCTTCGACCAGCGCCAGCGACCCATCGTGCGCTTCCGCTGGACGCCCGAGGGCGGCGAGATCTTCGGCGACCTCACCGAGGAGAATCAGCAGAAGCAGCTGGCGATCATCCTGGACGGCGAGGTCAAGAGCGCTCCGGTGATCCGCTCGCGGATCTCCATGAGCGGCCAGATCGAGGGGCGCTTCACCAGCGAGGAAGCTCGGGATCTGGCCATCGTGCTGCGGGCCGGCTCCCTCTCGGTGCCGGTGGTGATCGAGGAGGAGCGGACGGTCGGCCCGGCCCTGGGCGCGGACTCGATCCGGCGGGGATTTCGCGCGTCGGTCACAGGCCTGCTGCTGGTCGTGGTGACCACCATCTTCTACTACCGGCGCGCCGGGGTCTTCGCCAGCGTCGCTCTGGCCACCAACCTGCTGCTCATCATCGGGCTGATGTCGCTGCCCGAGCTGCCGGCTACGTTGACCTTGCCCGGGATCGCCGGCCTGGTGCTCACGGTGGGCATGGCGATCGATGCCAACGTCATCATCTTCGAGCGCATCCGGGAAGAGCTTCGCACCGGCAAGCTGCCGCGAGCGGCGGTGGACACGGGCTTCGCCAAGGCCCGCTGGACGATCCTGGACGCCAACATCACGACGCTGATCACTGCGCTGGTCCTGTACGAGTTCGGCACCGGGCCCATCAAGGGCTTTGCGGTGACGCTCTCCATCGGGATCCTGACCAGTGTGTTCGCAGCCCTGGTCCTGACGCGGCTGCTCTTTGACTTCTATGTGCGGGGCGGTCGTCGCCTCGACACGCTTTCGATCTAGGGGAGGCGGCGTGCCGTTCGAGATCATCAAACCGGGCACCCACTTCGACTTCATCTCCAAGTGGAAGGTCTGCGCCGCGCTGTCGCTGGCGGTGCTGCTGCTGGCCGCCCTCGCAGTGCCGATCCGGGGCGTACGCCTGGGCGTCGACTTCGCCGGCGGCACGGAGATGCTGGTGCGGTTCGCGGACGACTCGCCGGTGACCGAGTCGGAAATTCGCGAGGTGCTGGCCGAGCAGGGCATCCCCGACGCTGTCGTTGTGCGCTTCCGGGACCTGGGCGCGGCCGAGTTCTCGGTGCGCTTCGCCGGCGAACCGGGAGAGAAAGGCGAGCACGTGGATCGCGTGAAGGAGGCGCTGGCGTCTCGCTTCGGTGAGCTCCACGTAGACCGCGTCGAGTTCGTGGGACCCCGGGTGGGCGCGGAGCTGCGCCGGGATGGGATCAACGCGCTGCTGCTCGCCTCGCTGCTGATCCTGGGCTACGTGGCCTTCCGCTTCTCGGCCCGCTTTGCGCCCGGCGCCGTCGTGGCCCTGATCCACGACGTGTCCGTGACCGCCGGCATCTTCGTCATGCTGGGCCTCGAGTTCGACCTGCGCGTGCTGGCCGCGCTGCTGGCGATCCTGGGCTACAGCCTGAACGACACCATCATCGTCTACGACCGGATTCGCGAGAACATGGAAGTGCGCACCAAGGCCGATCTGCCGGAGGTGCTGAACCTGTCGGTCAACCAGACCCTGTCGCGCACGATCCTGACCTCGAGCACGACGATGCTGGCGGTGCTGTCGCTGCTGATCCTCGGCGGCGAGGTGCTGCGCCCCTTCGCCCTGGCCATGGCCATCGGCATCGTGGTCGGCACCTACTCGTCGATCTACATCGCCGCGCCGGTGCTGCTCTTCTTGGAGCAGCGCTTCGGCGATGCCGGCCACGCGCGGACCGCCGCCCCCAAGGCGAAGGCCAAGGCGGCGAGCGGTGCCAAGCGGAAGCGCAATCGGGCCTAGGCCGGCCCTGCGCCGGCTCTAGGCCGGCGGCGGAGTGGGCCGGCGCTCGGGCGGTGCGCCCGCGCTGGGGGCGATCGGCTTGGCCTGGCTGGCGGGCTTGGGCTCGCCGCTCTTGCCTTCCATCTGGATCGAGCCGTTCACCACGGCTCCTTCCTGGACCACCAGCTTGGGAGCGCGGACGTCGCCTTCGACGATGCCGCTGGCCTGGATCTCGACCCGCTCGCTGGCGCTGACGTTACCGGCCACGCGGCCGATCACCATCACCGTCTTGGCGTGAACGTCGGCGTGGACATTTCCGTCGGCGCCGATCGTGAGCTCGTTCTGCGGCAGATCGATCTTGCCTTCGACCTTGCCCTCGACGACTACGTCTTCGCTTCCGGTGAGGTCGCCCTTGATCGAGATCGACTTTCCAATGTTGGCCATCGCGCGTTCCCCTTCTATCGGCCTTGTCTCCGTCGCCGCGGCGCCTGCCGCGGGTCGGAAGCGGCCCGGATCCGGTTCATGGTCGCCCGCGGCCCCGCTGGGCTCTGTGGGCGTCTCCTCCGGCTCCCCATCCCGTCGCTTGTTTCCGAAGAGACTCACGTCCCCCCCTGGTGCGTCGTCCCCGAATCGGCCCAGTCTACCCCGTCTACCTCGCTCCGCGCACGTCATCGATGAGGATGTTGCGGGTGCGCAGGATCGTGCCCTGACGCCGGTCCAGGTCCACGACCGAGTTGCGGTAGACGCGCAGCGCATCGATCTTGTTGACCTCGGCATCCACCAGATCGCGCTCGCGCAAGAGCACGTCGAAGGGGGTGGATTCGCCCTGTTCCAGGCGGATGCGCTCCGCCCGGAGCTGCTCCTGGGAGGCGATTCGCTGGCGCTCCGCCGCCTCGATGCCCTCCTGGGCCGACTCCAGGTTCCGGGCCGCATCCCGCACCTCCAGGATGATGCCCTGGCGCAGCCGGGCCACCTGGCTGGCGGCCTTGCGCAGCTCGATCTCGGCCTTGTTGGCCTGGTGCCCCGCGGCCCGGTTCCCAATGGGGAAGGAGAGGACCCCCATGGCGGACCAGCTGTCCGCCTTCTGCCGGGAGAACCAGCGGAGATGCCCTGGAGCCAGTAGCGGACCTTGAGGTCCAGCTGCGGCAGCTTCTGGTTCTTGCGGAACGAGAGCTCGAGCTTGCGGCGCTCGATCTCGTCGTAAGCGCTGGCCAGCTCGGGCCGGTTCTCGAAGGCCTTGTGCGTCGCCTCCTCCACGTCGATCTGGTAGATGATGTAGTCGTCCGGCCGCGTGGAGGGCTCGATCTCCAGGCGCGAGCCCGGCCGCAGGCCTCGGCCCAGCACCTCGTTCATCAGCTGGTCCTGGGTCCGCCGGTAGAGGTTGCGCGTGCGGATCAGGTTGACCTCGCTTGGTCTGGCGGAGCAGGGCCTCCGCGGTCTCGAGGCTCTTCTCCGCCACCCGCACGGCATCCTCGGTGGCCACCAGGTTCCAGTAGAAGTTCTCCATGGTCTGGACCGTGTCCATCACCTGGCGCCGGAACTCCTCGCCGCTGATGTCGTAGAGGATCTCCGTCTGCTTGACGCGGGTCCAATCCCGGTCCCAGATCAGGTTCTTGAGCAGCGGTACGCTGGCTTCGGCGGCCAGCGACACGTTGTTGGACGGCGAGAGGTCCTGGATCGTGGAGTTCGTGGTCTCCTGCATGCCGTCGTAGACGACTCCGTAGGTGGCGTTGAGCCAGGGAATCTTGCCCTGGACGCCCGAGCGGCCGCCGACCTCGCGCTCCTGGAAGCGCGGGTTGGTCTGCAGGGACGATGCCACCGGTGTCTCGCGGCTCTCGTAGCCGAACTCCGCGAACATCTGTGGGTCGTAGGCGCCCCAGGCCGAGCGGAACTCCTCCCAGCTGGCCAGCGGGTCGTGGCGCGAGACCTCGACGTTCAGGTTGTTCTTGAGGCCCATGGCGATCGCGTCCTCGATCGACAGCCGCAATGCGCCGTGCAGCGTTGCGGGCGCGGCCGTCGTCGGGTCGCTCGGATCGGGGTCCTGCGCGTGCGCCGTGGAGCCCAGCAACAGGGCCAGAGCCAGGGCTGTAACGATTCGTCCAAGCATGCGTGAATCCTCCCGAATCGCAGCCTAGCAAAGGCCGTTCGGCTACTTTCCCGGCCATGGCAACCGCGGCTCTCGCGCTGGCGGCCGGCCGGGGCAGCCGGCTGGGCGCCGACCGTCCCAAGGCGTTCGTGCACCTGGCGGGGATTCCGCTGGTGGTGCGCTCGGTGCGCGCCCTGGCGGCGGCGCAGGGGATCGACTGGATCCAGCCCGTGATTCCCGCCGAGGACCCCGGCCTGTGGCGTGAAGCGGCGCAGGCGCTCGAGGGTCTGGAAGGCCTGCTGGCCGCCGTGCCCGGCGGAGCGGAGCGCCAGGACTCGGTGCGCGCGGGGTTGGATGCGCTGCCGGCCGATGTCGATCTCGTGGCGGTGCACGACGCCGCCCGGGCACTGGTGCGACCCGAGGACGTGGCGAGGGTGGTGGCCGTGGCCCGCGCGAAGGGCGCGGCGCTGCTGGCGGCGCCGGCCCGCGACACCATCAAGCGCGTGCGCGACGGGCGGGTCTTGGAGACGCCTCCCCGGGAGACCTGCTGGGCCGCGCAGACCCCCCAGGTCTTCCGCCGAGAGCTGCTGGCCGAGGCCCTGGCCAAGGCCGCCGCCGAAGGTTTCGTGGGCACCGACGACGCCCAGCTGGTCGAGCGGCTCGGGGTTCCGGTGCACGTGGTCGAGGGGGATCCGGGCAACCTGAAGATCACCGGTCCCGAGGACCTGGTGGCTGCGGAAGCGCGGCTGGCCCGGGAAGGCGGCGCGGCGTGAGCGGGTGGCGCATCGGGCAGGGCATCGACGCACACCGCCTGGTGGCGGGGAGGGCGCTGGTGCTGGGCGGCGTGGAGATCGAGTACGAGCGCGGGCTCGAGGGCCACTCGGACGGCGACGTGCTCCTGCACGCCGTGGCCGATGCCGTGCTGGGGGCCGCGGGCCTCGGCGACCTGGGCCGCCACTTTCCGTCGAGCCGCGAGGACCTGCGGGGGGCCGACTCGTCGCGGCTGCTGGCAGAGGCGGTCGCCCTGGCGCGGGAAGCGGGCTTCGCCGTGGGCAACGTGGACGCCACGGTGGTGGCCCAGGTTCCGCGCCTGGCGCCCTGGCAGGAGCCGATGCGGGCCGGAGTCGCCCGCGCCCTGGGTATCGAGGTGGAACGGGTGAACGTCAAGGTCACGAGCACCGACGGCCTGGGGGCCATGGGGCGCGGCGAGGGCATCTCCGCCCTGGCCGTGGTCCTGCTGGAGCGAAGCCGTGGCGCCTGAGCTGGTTCTCTACAACACCCGCACGCGTCGCAAGGAAGTCTTCCACCCGCTCGAACCCGGCCGCGCCCGGGTCTACAGCTGCGGACCGACGGTCTACTCGCCCCAGCACATCGGCAACCTGCGGCCGTACCTCTTCGCGGATCAGCTGGTGCGGGCGCTGCGCATGGCCGGCCTGGAAGTGACCCACGTCATCAACGTCACCGACGTGGGGCACCTGACCCAGGACGATTTCGACGCGGGCGAGGACAAGATGGAGAAGGCGGCTCGCGAGACCGGGCGCACGGCCGGCGAGATCGCGGCCGAGTACACCCAGCAGTGGCTCGACGATCGCCGCCGGCTCAACGTTCCCGACCCCGACGTGTTGTGCCGGGCCACCGATCACATCGACGAGCAGATCGCGATGATCCGGCGGCTGGAGGAGAAGGGCTACTCGTACCGCCTGGCCGACGGGATCTACTTCGACACGGCCAAATTCTCCCGCTACGCGGAGTTCGCCCGGCTGGACCGGGAGCAGCAGATCGAGGGTCATCGCATCGGCGAGGTGGAGGGCAAGCGGCAGTCCGCCGACTTCGCCCTGTGGAAGTTCGCGGCCGAGGGCGTTCGCCGTCAGCAGGAGTGGGAGTCGCCGTGGGGGCGGGGCTTCCCGGGCTGGCACGTCGAGTGCTCGGCCATGAGCACGAAGTACCTGGGCGAGCGCTTCGACATCCACACCGGCGGAATCGAGCACATCAAGATCCACCACACCAACGAGATCGCGCAGAGCGAGTGCGCGCTCGACGTGCAGCCCTGGGTCCAGGTCTGGATGCACGAGGACTGGATCGTGTTCGACGGCGAGAAGATGTCCAAGTCCCTGGGCAACATCTACGTGCTGGAGGACCTGGTGGGGCGCGGCTGGCTGCCGCTGTCGTTCCGCTACTTCGTGCTCCAGGCGCACTACCGCAAGCAGCAGAACTTCCAGGACGACGCCATGGCGGCCGCCGACCGGGGCTACCGGCGCCTGCTGGCCCAGGCGGCCGACGTGCGCGACGCCGAGGGCGACCCCGACGCGGCGGCGGCGGCGCCACACCGCGAGCGCTTCCGCGCCGCGGTCTTCGACGACCTGAACGCACCCCGCGCCCTGGCCGTGGCCGGCGAGGTGGCCCGGGACGCCTCCCTGACGCCGCCGACCCGGCGTGAGCTGCTGCTCGAGTTCGACGCGTGGCTCGGACTGGATCTGGTTCGGGTGGATCCTCCGTCCGACGCCCAGGAGAGCGACCCGCGCATCGATGGGCTCGTGGCCGAGCGCCAGGCCGCTCGGGCCCGCAAGGACTTCGCCGAAGCCGACCGCATCCGCGACCAGCTGGCCGCTGAAGGCGTCACGATCGAGGACACGCCGCAAGGCCCGAGATGGAGGCGGTCGTGAATCTCCGACGCGGTCAGGGCCGCGCAGCGAGGCGCAGCCGAGCGGAGCGCAGCAAGCTGGGTCCCCGTTGGAAGAGAACGTGAGCGAGGTGGAGCGCGAGCCCGGGCAGTTCAAGCTGGTCAGCACGTTCGAGCCCCAGGGCGACCAGCCCCAGGCGATCGAGGCCCTGGTGGAGGGGACGCAGCGCGGTGAGAAGCACCAGACGCTGCTGGGTGTGACCGGCAGCGGCAAGACTTTTTCCGTCGCGTGCCTCGTCGAGCAGGTCAACCGGCCGACCCTGGTCATGTCCCCGAACAAGACCTTGGCGGCTCAGCTCTACGCCGAGTTCAAGGGCCTCTTTCCCCATAACGCCGTCGAGTACTTCGTCAGCTACTACGACTACTACCAGCCGGAGGCCTACATCCCCTCCAGCGACACCTTCATCGAGAAGGACTCGTCGATCAACGATGAGATCGACAAGCTGCGCCACTCCACCACCCACTCGCTCCTGACCCGGCGCGACGTCCTGGTGGTGGCCAGCGTCTCCGCCATCTACGGCCTGGGTGCACCCGAGGCCTACGGGGCCATGCACGCCTACCTCCAGGCCGGCGCGACGCTCAACCGCGACGACTTGCTGCGACGCCTGGTGGACATGCTCTACGAGCGCAACGACCACGACTTTCATCGCGGAACCTTCCGGGTCCGGGGCGACGTGGTGGAGATCTTTCCCCAGTACGAGTCCGAGAACGCGATCCGGGTGGAGTTCTTCGGGGACGAGGTGGAGAGCCTGGCGGAGATCGATCCGCTGCGGGGCAAGGTGTTATCCCGCCCCAAGCGGGCCTTGATCTACCCGGCCAGCCACTACGTAGCCACGGAGCAGGCGCTGGAGCGGGCCATCGAGGGCATCCGCGGCGAGCTCGACGAGCGGATTCAGCAGTTCCGAAAGAACGACAAGCTTCTCGAGGCCCAGCGGATCGAACAGCGAACCATGTTCGACATCGAGATGTTGCAGGAAATGGGCTTCTGTCACGGGGTGGAGAACTACTCGCGCTGGCTCGACGGCCGCGCCCCGGGCCAGGCTCCCTACACGTTGTATGACTACTTCCCCGAGGACTTCCTGGTGGTCCTGGACGAGAGTCACATCTCGGTGCCCCAGATCGGCGGCATGTACCGCGGCGACCGGGCGCGCAAGGACACCCTGGTGGAGTACGGCTTCCGGCTGCCTTCGGCGCTGGACAACCGGCCGCTGCGCTTCGAGGAGTGGGAGGATCGCGCGCCCCAGGCGATCTACGTCTCGGCCACGCCTGCGGACTACGAGCTGGAGCACTCGAAGGGCGTGGTGGTGGAGCAGATCATCCGTCCTACCGGACTGGTGGACCCCAAGGTGGAGATTCGCCCCGCCGCCGGCCAGGTGGACGACCTGCTGGGGGAGATCCGCGAGCGCGCAAAGGCGGGCGAGCGAGTGCTGGTCACGACGCTGACCAAGCGCATGTCCGAGGAGCTGACCGAGTACTACGAGGAGCTGGGCGTGCGGGTGCGTTACCTGCACAGCGAGATCCAGACCATCGAGCGGATGGAGATCATCCGCGAGCTGCGGGAGGGGCGCTTTGACGTCCTGGTGGGCATCAACCTGCTGCGAGAAGGGCTCGACATTCCCGAGGTGTCCCTGGTGGCGATCCTGGATGCCGACAAGGAGGGCTTCCTGCGCTCGACACGCTCGCTGATCCAGACCATCGGGCGTGCGGCGCGCAACGTGAACGGGTCCGTCCTGCTCTACGCGGACGTCATGACCAATTCCATCCGCGCGACCCTGGAGGAGACCGACCGGCGCCGCGAGGTTCAGGAGCGCTACAACGAGGAGCACGGGATTACGCCCCGCTCGGTGCAGAAGAACATCTCCAGCCTGCGCGACTCGATCTGGGAGCGCGACTACGTCACCGTCAAGACGGCCGAGGAGGCGGGCGAGGAGGAGATCCCCGCTCACGAGCTCCCGGAGCTGCTCGATGCCCTGCGCCGCGAGATGAGCGAGGCGTCCAAGGAGCTGGACTTCGAGCGGGCGGCGGAGCTTCGCGATCGCATCCAGGCGCTGGAGGCTGAGCGCCTGCGGACCCAGTAGGGTGGATTCGGAACGCCTCGAGACGCTCCCGACCGAGCCCGGCGTGTACCTGTTCAAAAGCGAGCGGGGCCGGGTCCTCTACGTCGGCAAGGCGCAGAATCTGCGCACGCGGGTTCGGTCCTACTTCCAGGCCGGCGGCGACGGCCGCATCCGGGTTCCGCCCCTGGTGGAACGCACCCGCGACGTGGACGTCGTGGTGACCCGCAACGTGAAGGACGCGCTGCTGCTCGAGAACGAGCTGATCAAGCAGCACAAGCCGCGCTTCAACGTGCGCTTGCGCGACGACAAACAGTACCTCGCCCTGCGCCTGGATCCGCGCGAGACCTGGCCGCGCCTGACCCAGGTGCGGAGCTTCAAGCGGGACGGCGCATTCTACTTCGGGCCCTACACGTCCAGCGTGGCCATGCGCGAGGCCGTCTCCAACCTGAGGCGGATCTTTCCCCTGCGATCGTGCAGCGACGGCACCTTCCGCGACTACGCGCGCCGAGGGCGTCCCTGCATCGAGTTCGAGATGAACCGCTGCGTGGCGCCTTGCTGCGACCGGGTCGAGCCCGAGGCCTACGCCGAGCTGGTGGAGGGAACGGCCCTGTTCCTGCGCGGCCGCTCGGATGAGCTGGTGGAGTTGCTGCGGCGGCGCATGGCGGAGGCGGCGGAGGCGCAGCGCTTCGAGGAGGCGGCTCGCCTGCGCGACCGTATCGGCGCGGTGGAGCACACGGTGGAGCGCCAGCAGATCGTCGCGGCGGAGCGGGTAGATCGCGACGTGTTCGGGCTGGCGCGGCGTGGTGGAGAGGTGGAGCTCCAGGTGCTCCACGTGCGCGAGGGGCGCGTGGTGGGCGCGGCCGGCTATGGCTTCTCCGACGTGAGGCTGGACGAGGGCGAGGTGGTGGGCTCCTTCCTGGGGCAGTACTACGTCGGAAGCGGGGAGCGCCAGGTGCCGGGCGAGATCCTGTCCCCGGACGCGCTGGACGATGGGGGCGCTTTGGAAGCCCTGCTGAGCGAGCGAAGCGGTCAGCGGGTTCGCGTGCGCGCGCCGCAGCGGGGTCGCTTGCGCGAGTTGGTGGAGACCGCGCGCCGCAATGCAGAGGTTGCACTGGCGCGTCGCCTGGAGGCCCGCGAGAGCCTGGATGCCGGGCTGGAGGAGCTGGCCGAGCGACTGGGCCTGGGGGGCCCGCCGCGCCGCATCGAGTGCTACGACGTCTCGACCCTGAACGGGGCGCTGACCGTCGCCAGTCGGGTCGTCTTCCAGGACGGCAAGCCCTGCAAGAACGAGTACCGGCGTTACCGGATCCGAAGCGTGGAGGGTGCGGACGACTACGCGGCGCTGCGCGAGGCGCTCGGTCGCCGGCTGGCTCGGGTGGAGGCCGAGCCGCTTCCCGACCTGCTGATGGTGGACGGCGGCAAGGGCCAGCTCGGCGTGGTCGAGGCGGCGCTGCGGGATGCGGGGCTGGAGGTGGAGACGCTGGGCCTGGCCAAGGCGCGCGACGGCGATGCGCCGTCCGCACGGGTGCGACGCTCCGGTGGCCTGAAGGCGGAGCGCATCTTCCGGCCCGGTCGCAAGAACCCGCTGCTGCTGGCGCCCAGCTCGCGGGGGCTGCTGCTGCTGCAACGCGTGCGAGACGAGTCCCACCGCTTCGCGATCGAGTACCAGCGCCGGCTCCGCCAACGCGAAGGGCTGCTGTCGATCCTGGAGGAGCTTCCGGGGATCGGCCCGCGCAAGCGCCGGGCCCTGCTTCGGGAGCTGGGCTCGCTGCGCGCGGTGAAGGGTGCGAGCGTGGAGGAGCTTTCCGCGGTGACGGGGATCAACGCGCGTGACGCGGAGACGATTCACCGCTTCTTCCATTCTTAGGCGGCCGAGCCCCTCCGCTCGCCTGCGGCTCGCTGCGCGCCCTCGGCAGCCACCGGAGATCGCGCGTAGATGGTTGCCTCGGGCTTGCGGGCCATAGGCTCAGATGGCGCAGTGGACTCGGCTGGGGCTGCGGGGCTGTCTTTGCGCGTCAGATTGTGCCGCGGTCTCGGAGGGTTTGGCGGGCCTCGGTGGCGTAGCCGAGTTCTTCGAGGATCTCGTCGGTGTG
>JAFDET010000393.1 GCA_019310195.1 Deltaproteobacteria bacterium | reverse complement strand
GGGATCCGAGAGCACCGTGAGCGTGGGCGGCGTGCTGTCTCCGATCACGACCTCGACCGTGTCCTGGTTGCTGGTCTCGACGGCGGTCACGGGATCCGTGTGGGTCACCGTGAGTGTGACGACCGTGGTCCCCAGCGGAAAGTCCGCGTTGGGGGTCACGCCCGTCTCGTCGTCGAACTCGATCCCGGCCGCTTCCCACAGCAAGGCGGTATCCGGGTCGATCGACGCCATGCCACCGTCGACCGTCGACGCCGTCCCGTCCAATGTGACGGGCGAACCATCGATGGCCGAGCACTCCAGCGGCGGAACCTCACCGGCGTCCGCCACCACGACCACCTGAGCGGCCGCCGGGACGGCAGCCAAGCCCACCAGCGCCAATCCAATGACGGCTGTCTGAACCCCGTTCCGGAGTATCGGCCATCCGCGCCCGGGCGCTGTGAGGCTTCTCACCTTCTTGACGTCGGCAAGCCGACGGCAACGCACGTGCAGGCCACCCGGCAAACCGTTCAGTGCGCGCCCCCGTCCTGCCGATGAGTCGGTCGAGGAGGGAAGCGGATGCCCTCGCGGCCCACCATTCTGGTATTCGCCTCCGGTCAGGACGAGGGAGACACACTCGCCCGCAGGGTGAGAGACGTCGGCTTTCGCCCGGCCGTGGCGAAGACCCCGGACGCGGCCCGCAGCATCGTCGAGGAGCCGCGCTTCGGCGTCGGTGCGGCGTTGCTCTCCACCGACCTGCCCGTAGTGGACTTGACCGCCGCACTCGACGGCCTGCGCACACGGGCGAACTCGGGCCGGGTGGAGTTCGTGGCGATCGGCGCAAGGCCGGATGCGGCGGGTGTGGAGAGGCTGCGGGAGGCGGGGGTCTCCCTGGGCGTGTGGGAGCCGTATCCCGATGCCGCGTTGCGCTTCCAGCTGAACCGCGCCCTGGACGACGGCACGCCTCCGCGAGACCGCGAAGCCGAGCGCGTGCCCATCGCCCGCCGCGCGCGGATCGTTTCGGGCCGCTTCGCCAAGGCCGCGACCCTCTACACCTTGTCCACCGGAGGCGCCTTCATCGAGACGCCGCGGCCGTCACCCGGCGGCGCACGCGTGCTGCTGGAGCTGGTGCTGCCCTCGTGCGACGTCGTGGTCGAAGGCCGGGTCGTCTACACCAACGTCACCGGCAACCTGCGCCGCGCGAACCTCCCGGTGGGCATGGGCGTCGTCTTTCACGAGCCCGCGCCGGATGCCGTACGCGCCATCGAGGAGTGTGTCCGCGAGGCCACGCGCTGCATCACCCTGGAGGCCGACCCGCCGCAGCGCGAGGGCTGGCTCCAGCGCCTCCGGCTCCGCCGGCGCTGAGCGCCACCCGACGCGGTAGACTGGGCTCCGGGTGAAACGGAGGCCTGGGCCGTGGTCGAGACCGTCTACGAAGAACGCATGGGCGACAGCGATGCGCTCGCCTGGACCATCGAGCGCGACCCCCTGCTCCGCTCCACCATCGTCTCCGTGTGGGTGCTCGATCGGCTGCCGGATCCCCAGCGCCTGCAGGCCAAGATCGACGAGACGGCGCGCCAGGTCCCGCGCCTGCGCCAGCGCGTGGTGGAGGACCCGCTGGGGGTGGCCCCGCCGCGCTGGCAGGAGGACGCCCAGTTCGAGCTCGACTACCACCTGCGCCGGGTGGGCGCGCCGGGCAAGGGCACGCGGGCCGACCTGCTGCGCCTGGCCGAGCCCATCGCCATGCAGGCCTTCGATCGGGATCGCCCGCTGTGGGAGATGACCCTGGTAGAGGGCCTCGAGGGCGGCCGGGCCGGCGTCGTCCTGAAGATCCACCACGCCATGTCCGACGGGGTCGGCCTGGTGCGCATGACCGCGGGGCTGGTGGAGCGCTCGGCCGAGCCCGCGCCGGCCACGGAACCGGGCCCGAGCGAGCCCCCGGCGCCGGCGCCCGACCCCTGGAGCCCGCTGGACGAGACCCTGGAGGCCTTGCGCTACCAGGCAGCCCGCCGCGTGGAGCAGGGCCGCACGGCGGCAGGAGCCGTGATGCTGGGCCTCTCACGGCTGGTGCGAGGGCCGCGCTCGGCGCTCCAAGACGCCGCCGAGGTGGCCGCGTCGGCCGGCCGCCTGCTGGCGCCCGCCTCGGAGCCCCTGAGCCCGCTCATGACCGGGCGTTCGCCTCGCGTACGGCTGCACGCCTTTGCGCGCCCGCTGGATGCCCTGAAGAACGCCGGCAAGGCCGTCAACGGCACCGTGAACGACGCCTTCGTCGCCGGAGTGACCGGCGGGATGCGCCGCTACCACGAGCAGGGCGGCGCCGTACCCGCAGAGCTGCGCATGAGCATGCCGATCAACCTCCGCCACGGCGAGAAGGGCCGCAAGGCGGGCAACCAGTTCGCGCCGGTGCGCTTTCCCGTGCCGGTGGAAGTTCCCTCGCCGCTCGAGCGGATGCGGGAGATTCGCCGACGCATCTCGGCTGAGCGCTCCGAGCCCTCGCTGCCGGCTCTCGACGTCATTGCCGGTGTGCTGATCCGACTTCCCGACGCCGCGGTGACCGGCGCGTTCGGCGGCATGCTGAAGACCGTGGACTTCGTGACCAGCAACGTGCCCGGACCGCCCTTCCCGGTCTGGATGGCCGGCGCGCGCATCCTGGAGATGCTGCCCTTCGGGCCGCTCTCCGGCGCCGCCGCCAACATCACCCTCTTCAGCTACGACGGCACGGTCCAGGTGGGCATCACCAGCGACCGCGCGGCGATTCCCGACGCCCAGGCCTTCGCCGA
>JAFDET010000392.1 GCA_019310195.1 Deltaproteobacteria bacterium | reverse complement strand
ACACTGCAGGCCGTGCTCCTCGACGAAGGCCTCCTGGATCGGGTGCAAGTTGCCGTGGTCCTCGAGCCCCTCCACGGTCATCAGATTGGCGCCGTCGGCCTGCACCGCCAGCATCAGGCAGGCGCGCACGGCGCGGCCCTCGAGCAGCACGGTGCAGGCGCCGCAGACACCGTGCTCGCAGCCCACGTGCGTGCCCGTAAGCGCCAGCTCTCCGCGCAGGAAGTCCGCCAGGGTGGTCCGCGGATCGACGCTCGCCTCGTGGCTGACGCCGTTGACCGTGAGCCGGACCCGCTGCTGGGTCGTCATCTCTCGCCTCCTCGCTCAGCGCCGGCCCGTTCGGCCGCCTCGCGCAACGCCCGACCCGTCAAGACTCCCGCCAGGTTGCGGCGATACTCCGCCGTGGCATGGATGTCCGACAGCGGCTCTTCGATTTCCTGACTGGCCCTGCGAGCCGCTTCCTCGAAGAGCGGCTCAGCGGGCCGCTCTCCCGTCAGCAGCTCTTCTACCTGAGTGAGGCGAATCGCCGTCGGCCCCACCGCGAACAGCACCACCCGGGCTTCGCTGACGCTGCCGCCTCCGTCCAGGCGAAGCGTCGCTACGGCGCCACCCAGCGCGAAGTCGCCGTGCCGGCGCGCCACCTCGATGAAGGACCAGCCGGTGCCCGCTGCGAGGACCGGAACCCGCACCTCGGTCAGCACCTCGACGGGCTCGAGGGCGGTCGTCAGGTAGCTCTGGAAGAAGTCCTGGGCAGCAATCGTGCGCTCGCCGCCGGGACCCACCGCCCGCAGCTCCACGCCCAGCGCCAGCGCCAGCGCCGGATACTCCGCGGCCGGGTCGGCGTGGGCCATCGATCCGCCCACGGTGCCCCGGTTGCGGATCTGCGGGTGGGCCACCAGCTGCGTCGCCGCAACCAGCACGGGCTGCCGACGGCGCACCAGGTCCGACTCCTCGACGGCGCGCTTGCGCGTCATCGCGCCGATCGCCAGCCAGTCGCCGTCCTCGCGGATGTACTGCAGCTCCTCGATCCGGTTGAGGTCGACCAGAAGGTCGGGCCGCGCCATCCGCATGTTCAGCAGGGGCACCAGGCTCTGGCCCCCGGCGAGGATCTTGACGTCCTCGTCCGCGTGCTGCTGCAGCAAGGATACGGCCTCATGCAACGTGTCGGGAGCGGCGTATTCGAAGCGAGCCGGCTTCATGCGAGCGCCTCCAGCGGGACGGAAGCCCGACGAGCGGGCTCCCGACACAGCCCTAGCCTATTATGAGCGCGGCTGCGCGCCCAGGTACCGCGCGCGCGGCGCAAGGAAGGGGATTTCCGATGAGTTGGAGTGAGTGGCAGACGGTCGAAGGCGACGGCCTCGAGTTCGAGGAGATCATCTACGAGAAGAAGTCGCACACCGGGCTGGAGGGAGGCGTGGCTCGGGTCTCCATGAACAAGCCCGACAAGTACAACGCCATGACCGTTTCCACCGTGGACGAGATGTTCCGCGCCTTCTACGACGCCAACCACGACACGTCCATCGGCGTGATCGTGGTCGCCGGCATCGGCAAGCACTTCGGGGTCGGTGGCGACGTCGAGTGGGAGAAGTGGGGCCTGCGGGAGGCCTTCTACAACCGCTATCCCCACAACCGCTTGATCCGCCTGTCGCGCAAGCCGGTGCTGGCCGCCGTGCAGGGCTACTGCCTGGGCGGCCACAACCACATGGCCTACTGCTGCGACTTCACCATCGCGGCCGACAACGCCAAGTTCGGCCAGGCCGGCCCCCGGGTCTCGAGCCCCGCCGACGGCTTCTTCGTGCCCTATCTGACCAAGGTGGTCGGCGCCAAGCGCGCGCGGGAGATGTGGATGCTGTGCCGCCGCTATCCCGCCGAGCAGGCCCTGGAGATGGGGCTGGTCAATCAGGTCGTGCCCCTGGACTCCCTGGAGGAGGCCGTGGACCAGTGGTGCGAGGAGCTGCTGAGTGTCAGCCCCGGCTGCCTGGAGATCCTCAAGGCCAGCTTCGACCAGGAGATGGACGGCTACGCCGAGATGGGCGTCATCTCCAGCCAGTTCTACCCCGACTGGTTCGACATGCCCGAGGGCAAGGAAGGTGGGGCCGCCTTCACCGGAAAGCGCCCGCCCCGCTTCTGGAGCCTTCGCAGCCGCGAGCGCGAGATGCGCAAGCAGCTCATCGACGAGTACGAGCGCGAGGACGGCTAGCCCGGGGGCCACACTCCGGGAACGGAAGGCGCTGCGCATCATGCCTTCCGCGCCTTCTCGATCTCGGCGGGAGTGGCGACCGATCCATCCTCCAGAAGTTTCGCGATCTCTTCCGGGCCGTATCCCAGCTCCGCAAGGATCTCCTGGCTGTGCTGGCCGTGCAGCGGCGGCGGCTGGCGCACCTGGCACGGCGT
>JAFDET010000391.1 GCA_019310195.1 Deltaproteobacteria bacterium | reverse complement strand
AAGTCGTGTACCGTGGGCGCCGGGAGGTGTCGAGTGCCGAGATCGGCGTGGATTGCGATCGTCCTGCTGCTGGCGCTGATGCCGGCGCTGCCGGCGACGTCCCAGGCCGACAAGCCTGCCGCAGCGCCCTCGGCCGAGAGCGCGCCGCCGGAGCCCCAGGCGTACCCGCTGGCGGAGGTCACCCTCCGTGCGCAGCAGACCCGCCGGGAGCTGGAAGGCATCAAGGAGCGCCTCGAACCGAGCGCCACCATGCAGACGATCGAAGAGGACCTGCCGGCCCGCTCCAAGGTCATTGCCAGCGCCGCCAAGACCACGCGGAGCCGCCTGTCCTCCCAGAGTGTCCCGTTCGGCGTGGCCCTGGATCTGGAGCGCGAGTGGGAGACCCGGCGCAAGTCCCTGGACATCTGGGAAGACCAGATCACCAGCCGCCGCGCAGCGGTGGACCGCGAGAGCGCGCGAGTGGCAGAGCTCACCGCCCACTGGCGGCTGACCCGCGAGGCGGCCTCCGCCGCCGACACCAAAGCCTCCGTGGAGACCTGTCAGAAGGTCCTCGCGGAGATCCGCGCCGTGAACGCGCTGGTCCAGAAGCGCGCGACCGCGCTGGCCGACCTGGAGGGACGCCTCGGGGAGCCCAGGCAGCTGGTGGCCGACACCACCGAGGCCGTCGGCCGCAGCCGGGAGAATCGCCGCGCACAGCTCTTCGAGGCGGACGCACCGCCGCTGTGGCGCGTCTTCTCGCAGACTCAGGAGCGCCATGGCGTCATCGAGCGCGTCGCCGCCGATCTCGATCGCCAGCGCGTGACGCTGGTCGCCTACGTGGAGCTGCGCGGAACCCGCCTCGCGCAGATCCTGCTGCTGGGCCTGGCCGCGTTCGCGGGGGCCCTGGCGTTGCGCCGCCGCCTGGCGCGCTGGACCGATGAAGACCCGGCGTTGGACGAGGCCGCGCGGCTCTTCCGGCGGCCCTTCTCCATCGCGCTGCTGCTCAACCTCGTCGTGGCAGCGCTGGCGCTGCCGCTGGCCCCGGAGGCCGTGGGCGACGTGGTGGCCTGGCTGCTCCTGGTCCCCGCCCTGCGCCTGCTGCCGGGCCTGGTGCCGGTGCGCCACCGCCTGGCGGTGTGGGCCGTGGTGGGGCTGGTGCTCGCCTCCCAGATCCGCGAGGCCGTATCCGCAGCCCCGGTCTTGTCGCGGCTCCTGCTCACCGCGGAGCTGGCGGGCGCCCTGGCCTTCATGGGCTGGCTCATACGACACGCCCACGCCGACGTGCCGGTCGAGCAGCGGACCCGCCCGGCGGTGGCCTTCGGCGCCCGCGCTCTGCTGGCGCTGCTGCTGGTGGGCTTCCTGGCCAACTTGTTCGGCTGGGTCAGCATGGCGTCCCTGCTGCTGCAGGGGAGCGTCATCACCTCCTATGCGGCCCTGATCTTCTACGCTGTCGTCCGGTTGGTGCGCGGCGGCATCCGGCTGTCCCTGTACACCCAGCCGGCTCGCCAGCTGCGCATGGTCTCGCGGGGAGCGGATCGGATCGAGGCCTCCCTGGGCCGCCTGGCCGGCCTGCTCGGCTTCGCCGCCTGGGTCCACGTGGCCCTGAACGCCTTCACCGTGCGCGACTCCCTCTACGCGGGCATCTACGCCGCGTTGACGGCCAGGTCGCCTCTCGGAGCCCTGGACATCTCCCTCGGTGACATCCTCGCCTTCGCCGCGGTGATCGCCGCCGCCTTCTACCTGGCCCGCTTCATCCGCTTCGTCCTGGAGGAGGACGTATTCCCGCGCTTCGAGTGGGAGCGCGGCATTCCCAACGCGATCGCGACCAGCGCGCAGTACACGATCCTGATCTTCGGGCTCCTGCTGGCCCTGGGCGCCGGGGGCGTGGACCTCTCGCGCATCACCCTGCTGGCGGGCGCCTTCGGCGTGGGTATCGGCTTCGGCCTCCAGAACATCGTCAACAACTTCGTCTCCGGCCTGATCCTGCTCTTCGAGCGCCCCATTCAGGTGGGCGACACCAGCGAGGTCCAGGGCTTGATGGGTGACGTGCGGCGCATCGGCCCGCGCTCCAGCACCGTGCGCACCTTCGACGGCGCCGAGGTGATCGTCCCCAACGGCACCCTCATCTCCGACAACGTGGTCAACTGGACGCTCTCGGACCGGCGCAGGCGGGTGATCCTGCCGCTCACGCTGGCGCGGGGCAGCGACCCGGACCAGGTGCTGCAGATCCTGCGCGACGTGGCCGACGCCAACGAGACGGTGCTCAAGGACCCCGGCCCGCTGGTGCGCTTCTGCGGCTACGACGACGGGGCGCTGTCCTTCGAGCTGCGGGCCTGGATCCCGCGCTTCGAGGAGGGCTTCGGCGTCCAGACCGCGCTCTGGACGGACATCGAGCGCCGCTTCCTGGCCGCGGGA
>JAFDET010000149.1 GCA_019310195.1 Deltaproteobacteria bacterium | reverse complement strand
CGCTGCATGGCCATGAAGAGCGTGTTGTCGCCGCGCCGGACCAGCATCAGGACGCCCTTGTCGGTGGCGCCCAGCCGCTCGTCGAAGGCACCCACGTCGGGAACCGCCTTGCGGCCCACCTCCAGGATCACGTCGCCGCGGCGCAGGCCGGCCTCGGCGGCCGGGCTGCCGCGAGCCACGCGGCTCACCACGACGCCCTCGGTCTCGTCCACACCCAGCTGCTCCGCCAGCTGCGGGGTCAGGTCCTGCACCGAGAGCCCGAACGCCCCGGCGGTTGCGGTGGGCGAAGGCGGCTCTTCGGCGCTGGCCAGCTGGGCGTCGTCGGGGAAGCGGCCAACCTCCACGTCCAGCGTCTTGCGCTTGCCGTCGCGCAGCACGACCAGCTTGCCCTTGGTGCCCACCGGAATTTCCGCCACCACGCGCGGCAGCTCCTCCATCTCCTCGATGGGCTCGCCCTGGAACTCGACGATCACGTCGCCGCGCTGGATGCCGGCCTCGTCCGCGGGGCCGCCGGGCTCCACCTTGGACACCAGGGCGCCCTGCTTATCGGGCAGGTCGAACTGCTCGGCCAGCTGGGGCGTGATGCGCTGGATCACCACGCCCAGCCAGCCGCGCGTCACCGAGCCGCTGGCGCGGAGCTGGGGCAGGATCGTCTTGGCCATGTTGACGGGCACGGCGAAGCCGATGGTGTTGGCGCGCGGGTTGATGGCCGTGTTGATGCCCACCACCCGGCCGCTCATGCCGATCAGCGGGCCGCCGGAGTTGCCCGGGTTGATGGCGGCGTCGGTCTGGATGAAGTCGTCGTAGCTGCCCTGGCCGATGATGCGGTGCTTGGCCGAGACGATGCCGGCGGTCACCGTGTGCTCCAGGCCGAACGGGTTGCCGATGGCCACCACCCAGTCGCCGGGCCGCAGCGCATCCGAGTCACCCAGGGACAGGGCCGCCAGGGGCTCGTCCGGCTCCACCTTGATGAGCGCGAGATCCGTCTTGGGGTCGCGCCCGATGATCTCGGCCTTCAGCTCCTTGTCGTTTTCGAACTTTACGATGATCTCGTCCACGTCCTCGATCACGTGGTTGTTGGTGACGATGTAGCCGTCCGCCGAGATCACGAAGCCGCTGCCCAGGCTCGGCACCTTGTACTCCCCGCCGCCGGGGCCGTGGAAGAACTCCCCGAAGGGGTTGCCGAAAAACTCCTCGAAGCCTCGCGGCATCTGGGGCTTGCCGTGCTTCACGGTCTTCGAGGTGCGGATGTTGACCACGGCCGGCGACGCCGCCTCCGCCAGGTCGGCGAAGCTGCCCGGCATCCCGCCGGGCCTGCCGGCGGGCGGCTCGGTGGCCCCGTTTTCCTGCCAGAACGGATCGGAGGACGCGGCAGCGGGCGCCTCGCCCTTCTCCTTGTCCTTCTTGCCGAAGAGGTCGACGGCCTCCGCGGTGGGGGCGCGCCAGTTCATGTGTACGTCCAGCGCGCCGGACCACACGGCCAGGATGGCCGCTGCCGCGATGATGAGAATCCACTTGCCCATGATGAACAATCTCCGGTCTACGTCAGGGGAATCGTGACATGGTATCGGCCGCGTCCGCGGCCAACCACGAGGATGGCGCGTTCGCGCCCGCGAAGGTCGAGCACCGAGCGCTCGAGCGCATCCCGGTCTACCAGCGGCAGACCGTTGATGCGCAGGATCACGTCGCCGGGTCGCAGGCCGATCTGCTCGGAGCCGCTGCCCGGTCGGACCTTGGAGATGCTGAAGCCGCCGCGGGGCAGGGGCTCCAGCTCCACGCCGAGGAGCTGGGAGGCCAGCTCGTCCACCAGCGAGCCCGGGATCTCCTCGGCTACCACCCGCGCGCTGCGCTTCTGGGCGTCGCGGAGCAGCCCCAGGGCGAGGGCCTGGCCCTGGGTGGTGAGCGAGAGGCGCTCGTAGAACTCGCGCGCGCTTTCGACGGCGCGGCCGTCCACGTGGGTGACCACGTCGCCGCGCTCGACCCCGCCGCGGGCGGCAGGGCCGCCCTTGCGCACCTGCGTCACCAGGGCGCCGCGGGTTCGCAGGGGCAGGCCCATGGCCTCGCGCAGCGGTTCGTCCAGGTCCTGGAACTGCAGGCCCAGCCACACGGGCAGCACCTCGCCGTGCTCGAGCAGCTCCTGCACCACGCGGCTGGCTACCGCGATGGGGATCGCGAAGCCGATGCCCTCGGCGCCCTGATAGATGGCGGTGTTGACGCCGATCAGCTGGCCCTCGGCGTTGAGCAGCGGCCCGCCGGAGTTGCCCGGGTTGATCGAGGCGTCGGTCTGGAGGAAGCCGTGGTACACGCGGTTGCCGGTTCGCAGCGAGCGATCGACTGCGGAGATGACTCCGGTCGTGACCGTATTGGACAGCCCGAACGGGTTTCCGATCGCGATGACGGGCTCGCCGACCAGGACGTCGTCCGAGTCGCCGGGGGGCGTCCAGGGCAGGCTTTCGTCGCTCTCGACCTGGAGCACGGCCACGTCGTTGTTGGGATCGGCCCCCACGACCGTCGCGTCCAGCTCGCGCCCGTCGGCCAGCACCACCTGGACGCGGCTGGCCCGCGCCACCACGTGGGCGTTGGTCAGCACGTGGCCCTGGTCGTCGATCAGGACGCCCGAACCCAGATTGACCCGGCGCCGTTGCTGCGGCGCCTGGGGCTCGAAGAAGTCGCGGAAGAAACGCTCGAAGGTGGGGTCGTTGCCGAAGACGGATCCAAACGGGCTGCGCGAGGACGCGAGCTCTTCTGTCGTGATGCTCACCACCGACGGTCCAACCTTTTCTACCGCCCGCACCGCGGGCGTGCGGCGCAGAAACGGGTCGGCCGCGCGGGTTGTACCCGCTGCTCCGATCACGATCAGCACCGCGCAAGCGATTCCGAGGACTCTCACCTTGCCTCCGTGCACAGACGAGCCGTGACGCCGGGAAATTCATCGCCGCGATGGCGGGGGAGGGGGCGCAAGCGTAAGGCCGGGTCGTGCCGGGGGCAATCCGCCTTGGCGCGGCGCCGGGCCCCCGGGTAGCGTGGCCGCGTGGAGCCGGAGCCCCAGATCCAGGCGTTCGAGAGCCGCTACGGGCGCCCGCCCCAGGCGGGGGCCCGCGCGCCCGGCCGGGTCAACCTGATCGGCGAGCACACGGACTACAACGAGGGCCGGGTCCTGCCCTGCGCCATCGACCGGGAGACCCTGGTGCTGGCGGCCGCCCGGGAGGACGGGCGCGTGCGGCTGGTCTCCCGGGAGGAAGGGGAGGGGCGCGCGTTCAGCGGCGACGCCCTGGCGCGTCGCGGCGACTGGACGGACTACGTCCAGGCGGTGTTCTTCGCCCTGGCCGAGGCCGGCCACCGCGTGGGGGGCGCCGACCTCTGTGTCGCCAGCGACGTGCCCACCGGCTCGGGGCTCTCTAGCTCGGCCGCGCTGGGGGTGGGGGTCGCCACGGCGCTGGATGCCCTCTTCGGGCTCGGGCTTCAGCCCATCGACTGGGCCCGGGCCGCCCACCGCGGCGAGAGCGCCTTCGTGGGCGTGGGGTGCGGAATCATGGACCAGTGGGCCAGCGCCCTGGGGCGGCCCGGCGCCGCCCTGCGCATCGACTGCCGGACGGGCGAGGCCAGCGAGGTGCCGATCGGCGGCGACCTGGCCCTGCTGGTGGCGCACTCCGGGGTGCGGCGGGAGCTCGCCAAGGGTGGGTACGGCGACCGGCGCGAGGAGTGCTTCGCCGCCTTTCGCGCGGCCCGGGAAGCCGGGGTCGCGGGGCCCGAGGCCCGCGCGCTGCGCGACCTGGGAGAGGCCGACCTCCCGGCCCTCGAGCGCGCGCTGCCCGACGTGCTCTTCCGGCGAGCGCGTCACGTGATCCGGGACGACGCGCGGGTGGATCGGATGGCCGATGCGTTGCGCGCGGGCGCGCTCGCCGCCGCCGGCGCGCTGCTGCTCGAGGGGCAGGCCAGCCTGCGCGACGACTTCGAGGTGTCCACGCCCGAGCTCGACCTGCTGTGCGAGGTCGCCGACGGCCTTCCCGGCGTCTACGGGTCGCGGCTCACGGGCGCCGGCTTCGGCGGCTGCACGCTGCACCTGGTGGCGCCCGAGGCCGCCGCCGACGTGGCCGTGGCGATCGCCGACGGCTTCGAGCGTGTCTTCGAGCGCCGCCCAGCCATGCTTGAGACCCCCCCCTCCGCCGGCGCCTCCCGCCTCTGGGAACCCAAAGGAAACTAAAGGGACAGTCCCGTAGGTTTCCGTGCGAATGCACGGAAACCTACGGGACTGTCCCTTTAGTTTCCTTTGGGTTCCCAGAGGCTTCGTCAGTCGATCTGGGAGGTGGTGCCGGCGGTGCTGGGCTCTTCGGCGGGCTCGTCCGGGGTGATGGCGCGCGGCTTGACCAGCAGGAACTTGGTCTCGTCGCCGCGGCGGGCGGTCAGCAGGAAACGCTCGGCGCGCCGGGCCCGGGAGATGGCGCTGCGGAAGTCCTTCAGGTCCTGGACGCCGGCGTCCTCGATGCGCTCGATGACATCGCCCCGGCGCAGCCCCGCCTCGAAGGCCGGCGAGCCCCGTTCTACGAACGACACGTAGGCGCCGCTGCGTGCGCCGAGCCGGTGGGTGCGGAACAGGAGCTCGGTGATCTCCTGGACGTGGAAGCCCGCCTCGCTGCGCGCTTCCTCGGGCACCACCTTGGGCTGCACGCCGATTGCCACCAGGAGCTTGCGTTCGCGGCCGTCGCGCAGCACCCGCAGCCGCACGTTGCGGCCGGGCTGGAGCGAGGCCACCTCGCGCTGGAAGACGCCCAGGTCCTGCTCCTTCTCGGCCTCGAGCGAAACGTCGTCGATGGCGGTGATGACGTCGCCGGGACGCAGCCCCGCGCCGGCAGCAGGCGAGTCTTCGCTGACGCTGTTGACCACCACGCCGGTAGCGCCGGGCATGTTGAAGTAGGCCGCCAGCTCGCGGTCCAGCGGCTGCGTCGTCACGCCCAGCCAGCCGCGCTCGATGCGGCCCTTCTGGATCTGCTCCATCACGTCGAGCGCCGTGCGGATCGGAATGGTGAACCCGATCCCCCGCCCCTGGCCCCGCGAGTTGATGCCCACCACACGGCCGTCCAGATCCACCAGGGGGCCGCCGGATGAGCCGCGGTCGATCATGGCGTCGGTCTGGATGAAGTCGTTCAGGAGCTTGCCGACCTCGAGGTTGCGTCCCTTGGCCGAGACGATTCCGAAGGAGACGGTGCCGTCCAGGCCGTAGGGGTTCCCGATGGCCAGGACCCACTGGCCCACGCGCAGGGTGTCCGAGTCGCCGATCTCGGCGGGGTCCAGCGGCTCGTCGACCACGATTCGCAGCACGCCGATGTCGGTCTGCTTGTCGGTGCCGATCACCGTGGCGGGGTACTTCGGCTTCCGGCCGGGGATGGTGACCGTGACCTTCTCGGCCTTCTGCACCACGTGCTCGTTGGTCAGGATGAGGCCGTCGCTGGAGACCACGAACCCGGAGCCGGTGACCTGCTTGCGGCGGTTGTTGTGCAGCGAGATGGCTTCGATGTGCACCACCGAGGGCGTCACGCCCTCGGAGACCCGGATGATGCGGGCCTGGAGCTCCTCATAGGCCGCCGTTTCCGCGGTCTGCGCGCTCCCCGGAAGCGGCGCGGCCAGCAGTGCGGCGAGGATCAGGCTGGAGCGGAGCAGATGCATGGCTTGGGTGTCGGCAAGTCGACCTTCGCGGATGAGTCTAGCCGAGGGCGGCCCGCAGCCGGGCGGCCGCTGCCCGCGGGTCTGGGGAGGCGAGAATGGCGCCGGTCACGGCCACGCCGGCGGCCCCGGCTGCGATCACGTCTCCGGCGTTGTCGGCTTCGATGCCGCCCTGGGCCAGCACCGGGATGCCGTGGCTCGCCGCGGCGGCCAGGGCCTCCAGGCCCAGGGCCGGGCGCTCGCGGGGCTTCGACAGGGGATCGAAGATCGGGGCCAGGTGGGCGTAGTCGGCCCCGGCGGCGGCCGCCGCCGCCACCTCCTCCGGCGCGTGGCAGGAGACGCCGATCCGGGCGCCTTCCGGCAGCAGGCGACGGGCCTCGGCGGGCGTCACGGCGTCGAATCCCAGGTGGACGCCGTCGGCCCCGGCGGCCAGGGCGGCGTCGACGCGGCGGTTCACCAGGATCTCCACGCCGGGGCGCTCGTGCCGCGCCGCGGCGGCCAGGGCCGCCACCTGCTCCACCAGCGCGGCGCCCTCCAGCTCCCGGGCGCGCACCTGCACCCGGTCCACGCCGCCGGCGATCGCCGCGGCCACGGCCTCCAGCAGCGGCTGCCGGGCCGTGGCGGCGTCGGTGACCAGGCAGAGGATGGGGAGGGGCCGGCTCAGAAGCGCGCGAGCCCGTCCAGCGGGCTCGAGGCCGTCGCGTAGAGCCGCTGCGGCATGCGGCCGGCCTCGTGGGCCAGCCGCCCGGCTTCGACGGCGTGGCGCATGGCCGCGGCCATCTTCACCGGGTCGTCCGCCCCGGCGATGCCGGTATTCATCAGCACGGCGGTGGCGCCCAGCTCCAGGGCCACGGCCGCGTCGCTGGCGGTTCCCACCCCGGCGTCCACGATCACCGGGACCGTGGCCTGCTCCAGGATGATGCGCAGGTTGGCCGGGTTGCGGATGCCCAGGCCGGAGCCGATGGGCGCCGCCAGCGGCATCACCGCGGCGCAGCCCATCTCCGCCAGGCGCAGGCAGGCCACCGGGTCGTCGTTGATGTAGGGCAGGACGGTGAACCCGTCGTCGACCAGGATGCGGGCCGCCTCCAGCGTGGCCGGCGCGTCGGGGAAGAGCGTCGCTTCGTCGCCGATCACCTCGAGCTTCACCAGGTCGGTGTCGAGCAGCTCCCGGGCCAGGCGCGCCGTGGTGACGGCCTCGTCGACGGTGTAGCAGCCGGCCGTGTTGGGCAGGATGCGGAAGCCGGCAGCGCCCAGGGCGTCGTAGAGGTTCTCGCCCGGCGGTGCGTCCACCTTGACCCGGCGCAGCGCCACCGTGACCAGCTCCGCGCCGCTGGCCTTGGCGCAGTCCAGGTTCTGCTGGATGGACTCGTACTTGCCGCTGCCGATGATGAGCCGGGACGAGAACGCGTGGTCGCCCAGAGTGAATGCTGACTTCATCGCTAGCCTCCTCCTACCGCCTCGAGGATCTCGACGCGGTCGCCCTCCGCCAGACGGTGCTCGTCGAACGCCGAGCGGGGCACCACGTCGCGGTTCACCGCCACGGCGATGCGCCGGGTGGACAGGCCGAGCAGGCCGACCAGCTTCGCCACGTTGCACCCGTCCGGCACCTGCCGAGGGTCGCCGTTCACGCGGATCGCCAGATCGCCGTCGAGGGGGGACATCGCTGCACAAGATACGAGAGGCGAGGGGTCTGTGCGATACGCTCCCCGCCCATGAGCGGTCACCGACCCAGCGAGGCGCGCATCGACCTGGGCGCGATCCGGGCCAACCTGGGCGAGGTGCGCCGCGCCGCCGGCCACGACGTCATCGCCGTGGTCAAGGCCGATGCCTACGGGCACGGGGCGCCCGCGGTGGCGGCCGCCCTGGCCCAGGCCGGCTGCCGAGCGTTCGCCGTGCTCAGCGTGGACGAGGCCGAGGCGCTGCGCGCCGCCGGTCGCGACGAGGAGATCCTGGTGCTGGGCGGCGTCCACGACGAAGCCGAGGCCGCACGAGCGGCGGCGCTGGGCCTGACCCCGGTGATCCACCACCGCGGCCACGCGGAGCTGCTGTCCCGTGCCGCCGACACCGCTCGGCCCCTGGCCGTGCACGTGGAGGTAGACACCGGGATGCGTCGAATGGGTGTGCCCGAGGCCGAGGCGCCGGAGCTCTTGGCTCACGTGGCCGGCCTTCCGAGCCTGCGCCTGGCGGGCGTCTACACCCATCCCGCCCGGGCCGACGAGCTCGACCTGGAGCCCACCCGCGAGCAGTTGCGCCGCT
>JAFDET010000390.1 GCA_019310195.1 Deltaproteobacteria bacterium | reverse complement strand
CGCACTGGGCGTGGGCATCGGCTTCGGCCTGCAAACGGTGGTGAACAACTTCGTCTCGGGCGTGATCCTGCTCTTCGAACGTCCGGTCCGCGTCGGCGACCGCGTGCAGATCGCGGACCTGCTGGGCGTGGTGACCCACATCGGCCTCCGCGCCAGCCGCATCCGCACCTTCGACGGCTCCGACGTGATCGTTCCCAACGGCGACCTGATCGCGTCGCAGCTGATCAACTGGACCCTCTCGGACGCCAAGCGCCGCATCATCCTGCCGGTGGGCGTGGCCTACGGAACGGATCCCGAGAAGGTGCTAGCGATCCTGGAAGGTGTCGCACGGGAGAACCCGGAAGTGTTGGACGATCCGCCGCCGGAGACGCTGTTCCGGAACTTCGGCGACAGCTCCCTGGACTTCGAGCTGCGCGCCTGGACCGAGAGCGAGCGCGGCTGGAACCCGGTGCGCAGCGACCTGGCCGTATCCATCAGCCGGGCCTTCGCCGAGGCCGGCATCCAGATCCCGTTCCCGCAACGAGACCTGCACCTGCGCAACTTGGACCAGGTGCGCGACGCCCTGGACCGCAAATGAGCGCCACCCCCGCGCCCTACCGTTTCCACGCCTTCGACGTCTCCTACTTCTCGGCCAAGGTCCGCCCTGCCCTGCGCTACAAGCAGCTCTGGTACGAGGAGCTGCGCGCGGACCTGCGCGAGGTGCAGCGCCGCACGAAGCTCGGCTTCATCCCCATCCTGGTGACGCCCGACGACGAGACCTGGCAGGACACCAGCGAGATCCTGGACCGCCTGGAAGAGCGGCACCCCGAGCCCCCGCTCTTCCCGGTCACCCCCGCGCAGCGGATCGCGGCGCACCTGGTGGAGCTCTACACCGACGAGTTCGCGACGCTGCCGGCCATGCACTACCGCTGGGGCAGCGAGCTGGGCGAGGCCAGCGCGCGGGCGCGCTTCATCGCCATGATCGGGAGCGCGGAGATCGGCAACGCCGCAGCGGATCGCATGGCGGCGGCGCGGATCGGCCTGGGCGCAACCGACGCGACGGGGCCGGCCATCGAGGCCCACACCCGCGACCTGCTCGATGCCCTGGGGACGCACTTCCAGGCCCACCCCTACCTGCTGGGCGAGCGCATGTCCTTTGCGGACTGTGCGCTGATGGGCCCCCTCTACGGACACTTCTTCAACGACCTGGTCTCCCGCAAGCTCCTGCTGGAGACGGCGGTGCCGGTGGTCGGGTGGATCGAACGCTGCAGCTTCCCCGGCCCCGACGCGCAGGGGCAGTGGCTTGCCGACGACGCGCTGGCCGGGACCTTCCGCGAGGTGCTGGCCGCCATGGGCCGGGACGCGGCCTCCGTGATCCTGGATTCTGTTCGCGTCGTAGAAGCTTGGGCGGACACGCGTCCCGCCGAACTGGACCGGCTGCCCCGCGCGGTGGGCGCGTGCGACAGCTCGCTTCGCGGAACGCCCCTGAAGAAGGTCGCCCTGCCCTACTCCCTCTGGATGCTGCAACGCAGCCTGGACGCATACGGCTCCCTGGACGGGAGCGAGCGATCCCGGGTGGACGCTGCAATCGCCGGCACCGGCTGGGAAGCGGTGCTGGCGTACGAGCCGCGGCACCGCATGGCCAAGCGCGGCTTCGAGTTGGTCTTCGAGTAGACGCTGGGAGGAAGCAGCATGAGCCCCGTCTGGATCTGGGTCGGCGCGCTGGTGATCTACGGCGTCTTCTCGCTCTGGTACAACAACTGGAAGGGCCCCCTCAGCACGGACGAGATCGACACCTACATGGCGCGCTTCGAGCAGATGCCCGGGGCCACCCCCGAGCGCCTGGCCACCGCCCGCGCCTTTCTCGAGTCGGACGACGGCGGCGAGTTCTACATGGTGAACCTGATCCGCCTGCATCCGGACCCGGTCGCGCATCCCGATTCCGGCGAGCCGAGCCGCGCGCGAGACATCCTGGGCGTCTACACCGGCTACTTCATGCCGGAGCTGTTCAAGCGCGCCGGGCATCCCGCCTTCGCCGCCCCGGCCGCGGGCGGCTACGTGGAGCATTGGGGCGTCGAGGCAGATCCGGGCTGGACCTTCACCGGCATCGTCCGCTACCGCAGCCGTCGCGACATGATGATCCTGGCCACGGATCGCCGCTTCGAGCCCGCGCACGCCTACAAGCTCGCCGCCATCGCCAACACGCTGGCCTTCCCGGTAGCGCCGACGCTGGTGTTCGTCGGCCCGCGGGTGTGGCTCGGCCTGGCGCTGGGAGTGGTCGCGTCCCTGGGGCACCTGGCCCTGCGCGCCTGGGGCGGCGCCGGCTCCTGAGCGTTCAGCCGCCCAGGCTGGTGCGGATCACCGCATCCGAGCCCGCCGGCAGCTCGACGAGCAAGCCGTCGTCGCCGAGGATCCAGCCTTCGTCCCGCACCTC
>JAFDET010000148.1 GCA_019310195.1 Deltaproteobacteria bacterium | reverse complement strand
CGTGCTTCTGCGTCTCCATCGTCATCGAGCGCGACGGCCAGCCGGCGGTGGGTGTCGTCTACAACCCGATCCTGGACGAGCTCTACCGGGCCGTGCGCGGCGCAGGCGCCTTCCGCAACGACCGGGCGATCCGCGTCTCCCCGGAGACGCGATTGGGACGCAGCCTGCTGTCCACCGGCTTCGCCTACGACCGCCGGGACGCGTCGGGGCCCGACCTGGTGCACTTCGAGGCGTTCCTGCGCGCCGGGCGCGCGGTGCGGCGCGACGGCAGCGCAGCCCTGGATCTGTGCGCCGTGGCCTGCGGGCGCTTCGACGGCTACTGGGAGCTGCGCCTCAAGCCCTGGGACGTGTCCGCCGGCGGGCTGATCGTACGGGAGGCGGGCGGCCGGGTGAGCGACGCCGCCGGGACCGGCGACCCCTGGAGCGGCGAGGAGGTCGTGGCCAGCAACGGCCACATCCACGACGCCATGGTTCAGGTGCTCGCGAGGAGCTAGGAGCCCGGCTCGAGGCCCAGATCCGGAAGCTCCAGATCCGGAACGCCGGGAGCCTCGTCGGCGGGCTCCGCCGAGAGGAAGCGGTTGCGAAACGCGTCCAGGCTCAGGGGCAGGTGCTCCGCCAGCGCGTAGTCCAGCCGATAGACGGTTTCGCCGCCCGGGCTCCGTGCCAGGATGCCGCGGCTCGAATCGAAGGCGCCCAGCTCGAAAGCACCCAGCTCCTGGGCCTCCGCGCCCTCTTCTGCCGCGCCTAGCACCCGGAAACGCACCCGCGGCGGGGCCAGGCCCAGGGCTGCGAGTTCGCGCTCGCCCAGGGCATCCGCCTCCACGTCCTGGGCGCGCAGGCCCGACAGCTCACTGACCAGGCGCGCGATCTTGCCCGGCGCCATGGCCTCCGGGCTCGAGGTCCAGCCCGCCTCGCCCCGCGCGGCCACGATTCGCAGCGACGGGCCCTGCGCGGGCTGGAACTCCAGCTCGACGGTCTCGGCGTCCGCAGGCGCGAACGCGCCCAGGGTCCGGTAGCGGTACGCCCCCAGGCGGCGCGGGAAGTCGTCCAGGCGCTCGGCGGGAATCTCGTAGAGCGACGCCTCGGAGCCGCGCGCCAGGCGCCGGCCCCCCGGCACCGACCCTGCTCGGCCTCCGCGTCCGGCTCGTCGACGAAGCCCTCGGCGCGCAGGAACGACACGTCGGCGAGCAGGTCCTCGACGGTCTCGCGATCGGCCGGCGTCTCCAGCGGCGCCGTCAGAATCCAGGCGTCGTCCCGCTTCTCCAGCACCACCGAGCCGCCCGGCCAGCGCAGGTCGATCGCCTCCACGGAGTTGCGGTCGAAGCGCAGCACGCGGCGCTCGCGCAGGTCGAGGAGCGGCCGCTCGAAGGCGCTGGCCCGGTGGCTGGGCACCGTGTAGACGGTCCCGGCGTCGTCCACCGTCACGTAGGTGTTGTAGCCGACGGGGGTCTTGCGACCGAAGCGGACCGAATGAGCTTGCCCGCCAGCCTCGAAGCGAACCTCGGCCGCGCCCTCCCCCAGCCCGTAGACGTCCAGCGCCTGGGCTTCTTCGAGGGCCCCCTCGCTGGAGAGCTGAGCCAGCCCGGAGGCCAGGCCGGAGACGGTGGTCTCGTCGCCCGGAAAGGCCAGGGGCCGGGCCAGGGCCCAGCCTGCCTCACCCCGCTCCAGACGCGCCTCCTGCCCGTCTTGGGTGGTGAACTCGATGGCCGTGACGTCGTCGGGCTCTACCTGGGGAAAGAGCCGCTTGGCGCTCGCCTCGGCCTCCGTGCGCCGGTCGGCGCCCTGGACCTGGTAGAACCAGACGAACGCGCCCAGCAGGACGGCGACCAGGGCGAGGATGGCGGTGGTGCGGGGTTGCACGGCCGGGCTCTCCGAAAAGCGCTAGCGGCCCGGTGCCCGGCGCCGCATCCACCAGGAAACCGCGCCCAGCATGGCCAGGGCCTCGGGCAGAACGAACAGCGACAGGTAGCGGATGATGGAGAACTGGTCCGCGGTGAGCTGGAAGCGCGAGGCCCGCGACGCGTTGGGCCGGATCGCGATCTTCTCCACGTCGCCCAGCAGCCAGTTGACGCTGTTGAGGAAGAGATCGCGGTTGCGATAGGCGTCCAGCAGCTCGTTGGTGGCGAAGTCCGAGTCGCCGAACACCACCAGGCGCGGCGAGGTCTCCGGATCCGGCGCCGGCTGCTCGCCGTCCACGTCGGACACCAGCGGGTGGCCGGCGCGCGCGATCGGCACCGGCCCCTTGCGGTCGTCGGCGTCGAACTCGGGCTCGGCCTCCAGGTTGGTCTCCGCCCAGGAATTCTCGCTGGTGTAGACGATGGCGGGGAGGCGGTCCTTCGCCTCTTCGGTGGTCTCCACGCTGCGGGCCAGGTGGAAGATCGTCACCTCGCGCAGATCCCGCGTGATGGGGTGGTCGGCATACTGGTTGGCCAGCGGCGTGGCCGCGCGCCCGAACAGACCCTGCACCTGGTCGATCACGTAGTCGTCCCCCAGGCGGATGCCCCAGCGACGCAGGTCCTCGTAGAGGTCCGTCTTGGCCATGGGGTCGACCATCACGAACAGCGCGCCGCCGCCGTCCACGTAACGCTGCAGCGCACCCCGCTCCTGGGGCAGCAGGGGCCGCGTGGGGCCCGCGATCACCACCACGTCCGCGTCGGCGGGCACGTCGCCCACGGTGGCCAGGACCAGCGAGTCCACCAGGTAGTTCTCGTTGCGCAGGGCCGCCGCCGCGCGGCCGAAGCCGCCCTCGGCTTCGGCCTCCTCTCCGGTGGCGGGCCGCTCGTTGTGCCCGGTCAGGAAGTAGACCCGTTTCTCCGCGCTGCGGTCCAGCTTGACCAGAGCGTTGGTCAGGCGCTCCTCGTCCAGCTCGGTCAGGACCGTGGACTCGTCGCCCAGGGTGATGTGGAGCAGGCCCCTGGCCAGCTGCTCGCGGGTGATGCCCAGCTGCTCCACCAGATCGGGCCGCGAGGTCGGGTCCGCCCAGGAGACGCGGAAGCGCTCGCTCTCGTAGGCGTACTTGTCCAGGATCGGGCGCACGACGGGCCGGTCCATCGGCGAGTAGAAGGCGGTTACCTCCACGTCGCGCTCCAGGGCGGCGAGCACCTTCTGGGTCTGGTCGGCCAGGGAGTGGACCCCCCCCTCGGTCCAGTCGAAGCGCGCGCTGTTCTGGGTGCCCAGGTACCCGAGCATGCCCAGGATGGCGATTCCCAGCACCGTGGAGAGGACGGCGCTGGTGCCGTACTTGCCCACGCGGCGGGCCTCGCCCGACTGCATGCGCTCGCGCAGATCGTCCAGGCTGGAGAAGAACGCGATGGCCAGCAGGACCAGGCCGAGGATCAGGTTGCCCCACAGGAAGGCCAGATCCGACGAGGATCCGCCGCCGAAGATGAGCAGCAGCACCGAGAGCAGCGCAAACAGCAGCGCCACGAAGCCCAGCGCCCCGATCAGTGCGGACCAGCCCTTCACGAGGCGTCTACCTCCACCGCGCCGACTCCACGGCAGCCTTGGTCAAGAGCAGGAAGACCCCGGTGATCACGGCGAAGTAGACCAGGTCCCGGGTCTCCACCAGGCCCTCGCTCAAACGCTGGAAGTGGTCCGCCGTGGCCAGCCAGCGCATCACCTCCGCCGGCCAGTTCTCGGCGCCCAGAAGACCCTGGGAGGCGCCCAGCTCCGCCACCACCGACAGGATCAGGAAGATCAGCAGGATCACGAGGCCCACGAAGAAGGCGATGATCTGGTTGCTGGTGATGGAGGAGGCGAAGGCGCCGATGGCCGAGTAGGCCAGGGCCACCAGGAAGAGCCCCAGCAGCCCCGCCGCCGTCTTGCCCAGCTCGGGATCGCCGTACGCGAAGAGCAGGCCGGGGAAGAAGCCCGTCAGCAGCACCAGCAGCACGGCAAAGAACGCCACCGCCAGGTACTTGCCGATCACGATCTCCCAGATGGTGATCGGACTGGTGAGCAGCAGCTCGTCGGTGCGGTTCTGCTTGTCGGCCGTGAACAGGCTCATGGTCACGGCCGGGATCCCGAAGATGAGCATGATCCACATCGTCCCGAAGAACGGAGCCACCAGCTCGTCGTTCAGGTTCATCTCCGCCAGGCGGTCGAACATCTGGAACTGCTGGAGCCGGACCAGGATCTCCTGGAACTGCACCAGGCTGGACAGGAAGAAGAACGCGCCCAGCACGGCCCACAGGGTCAAGACCACATAGGCCACGGGGGAGACGAAGAGCGAGCGCAGCTCGCGGCTGGCGATGGCGCCCACGTGCCTCACGCCTGGGCCTCCTCGGGTGCATCGGGCGCATCGGCGGCGTCCCGCGCGGTCTCCCGGGCGAACACCTCCTCCAGGCGCACGCCGCCGGCGGTCAGCTCCGTCAGGGGCTGGTCGATCACCTTGCGCCCGCGGTGGATCAGGATCACGCGCTTACAGATGGCCTCCACCTCCGGGAGGATGTGCGTGGACAGGATGACCGTGTGCGCGGGCTCGCCGTCCCGGGGCGACGCCAGCTCGGCGATCAGGCCGCGAATCTCCCGGATCTGGATCGGGTCCAGGCCCACCGTCGGCTCGTCCAGCACCAGCACCGGCGGCGTGTGCACGATCGCCTGGGCGATTCCGACCCGCTGCTTGTAGCCCTTGGAGAGCGCGCCGATCACGCGGCGCCGCACGTCCTCCAGACCGCAGCGCTCCAAGGCGCGATCCACCGCCTCCTTGCGCTGGCGCCGGGGCACGTCGTGCAAAGAGGCCACGAAACGCAGGTAGTGCTCCACGTCCATCTCGGGGTAGAGCGGCGGCGTCTCGGGCAGGTAGCCGACCGCGCGCCGAGCCTCGAGGGGCTGCTCGAAGATGTCCGCGTCGCCGATCACCGCCGTGCCGTCGCTGGGCGGCAGGAAGCCGGTCAGCATGCGCATGGTGGTGGTCTTGCCGGCGCCGTTGGGGCCCAGGAAGCCCACGACCTCGCCGCGCTGGATCTCGAACGAGACCGAATCCACCGCCAGCAGGTCGCCGTAGCGCTTGGTCAGCGAGCGGGCCTCGATCACGCCGGGCTCCCCGGAACTGCCAGTCCGCGCAGGAAGATCTCCACCACGGTGCGCGCCACCTCCAGGTAGTGGGCGCGACCTCCGTCGCCGGCCTCGTCGATCTCCACCAGCCCCAGGACCACCCGGGTGATGGCCAGCTCCAGGGCCCCGATGAAGACCGTGCAGGCGATGGCCGGGTCCAGGTCCGCGCGCAGCTCCCCGCGGGCCTGACCGTCGCGGATGATGCGGCCCACCACCGAAAAAAACTGGCCGAAGGCGTCGAGCTGGCCGGGCTCGGCAAAGCGGGCCGAGCGCTGGATCTCGATCACCAGCACCTTCACCCAGTCCGGCCGCACGCGGTAGGCGTTGAGGATCAGCGCAGCCACCGACAACAGGCGATCCTGTGCGGGCTGGGGCCCGGCGGCGATCCCCTCCAGCGCCTCCAGGAACCCGCCCCAGCGCTGCTCGAAGATCGAGCGGAGGATCTCTTCTTTGTTCTTGAAGTAGTGATAGACCAGTCCATAGGCGATGCCGGCCTCGCGCGCGATGTCGGAAATGCGCGAGCCGTGATATCCACTGCGCGCGAACACCTTGATCGCGGCATCCAGGATGAGCTCGCGCTTGTCCGATCGCGCGGGCTTGCGGCTGTCGGTCGATTCAGAAACGGTCACCACCGAGGTCGAGTGCATGGTCGAGGGAGGGTCCGAGCGCCGGAATATAGGAAGCGGCCGCCGGTCCCGTCAACGGGCCCGCGGCACCCCGCTCGACGTTCCGAGGCGCCCTGCGGCGGCAAGCGGCTGGCCAGGATACCCTCCCGCCGTGCGGCCCCGCACCCCCGGACACCCTCCCACATCCCGTTGAAGATCGCACTGGTCATCGAACGCTTCGAGCCCGGCGCCGGTGGCGTCGAGGGCGTGGCCTGGACCGTGGCCCACGGCCTGGCCGAGGCCGGCGAGGAGGTCCACGTGATCGCCCGGCGCGTGGCACCCTCTCAGCGGGTGGAGCTGCACCCGGTTCACGTGCCGACGGCCTGGCAGCCCCTGCGGGTGCTGGCGTTCTCCCGAGCGGCCCACGCCCGGGCCACGGCGCTGGGCTGCGACGTGGTGCACAGCTTCTCCCGCACTCGACACCAGGACGTTTATCGCGCCGGAGGGGGCAGCCACGCCGACTATCTGCGCCAGAACCACGGGCCCGCGGGCCGCGCGCTGAGGCAGCTGTCTCCCCGCCATCGCGTGCTCCTGGGAATGGAGCGCCGGATCTTCGCGGACCCGCGGCAGACGATCCTGTGCGGCTCTCCCATGGTGAAGGCGCAGATCGCCGCCCGCTACCGCGTCGCCGACGAGCGCTTCGTGGTGATCCCCAACGGCGTCGACGTGGACCGCTTCCACCCTGGGCGCCGCAGCGCCGAGGGCGCCCGGCTGCGCGTGGACCTGGGCGTGGGAGACGGGCCCGTCTGGGTCCTGGTGGGCTCCGGGCTACACCGCAAGGGCCTCGACACCGCGCTGCTGGCCCTGGCCCGGGGCGGCCCGCGCGATGCCGAGCTGTGGGTGGCGGGCAAGGATCGGCCCGACCGCTGGCGCAGCAGGGCCGCGAACCTGGGCGTGGGCGCCCGCGTGCGCTTCCTGGGCCCACGCAGCGACGTGGAGTCGGTGTACTCCGCCGCCGACGCGCTGATCCTGCCCACGCGCTACGACGCCTTCGCCAACGCCACCCTGGAAGCGGCCGCCAGCGGGCTGCCCGTGCTGACCAGCAGCACCAACGGCGCCTCCGAGCTGCTCGCGCCCGGAGCCATCGTGGTCGAGGACCCGGAGGATGTGGAGGGCTTCGCGGCGGGTCTCGACGAGCTGGGGGACCCGGCCCGGCGCAGCGAGCTGGGCCGGGCGGGCCGCGCCATCGCGCTGGGCCAGTCGTGGCTGGCCCACGTGGCGGCCCTGCGCCGGCTCTACCGGCGGATCGCCGCATGACGGTCCCGGACGCGGAGCCGGCGGCACTGCGCGCCGCCGTCGAGGCCTGGGAACGAGGCGAAGTCGAGGGACGCGACCTTGCCGACGACGGCCGCCGGCGTCTGGTGCGCATCGAGTCGCCGGCCGGCGCGCTGGTGGTCAAGCTCTTCCGGCCCGACCGCGCCCATCCGGTCCTGGCCCGGCTCAAGCGGCTCGTCGGCCGCAGCCCGGCGCAGAAGGAGAGGCGGGCCCTCGGCGCGCTGCACGACGCGGGCGTCCCCGTACCGCAGCCGGTGTCGCTTCCCGGCGCCGCCCGGGGCGCTGCGGAGCGGCTGGCCACCCTCCATCTGGAGGGCGCGTCGCTCCTGGACGCCCTGCCCTCCGATGCGGCGGAGCGCCGGAGCCTGCTGGAAGACGTGGGCGGCGCCGTGCGGCGCCTGCACGAGGCGGGCTTCGCACACCGCGACCTGCACGCCGGCAACGTCTGGGTGAGCGACGGCCGGGCGGTGCTGCTGGACCTGCAGCGCGCGGGCCCGGGCAGCCAGGTCGCGCGCGCGCGCGACCTGGCCTGGCTCGACTTCTCGCTCTGGCGTCGGCTATCGCGGCCCGACCGGGTTCGGCTGCGCGCGGCCGCCCTGGGCCTGAAGCCGCCCTTCGACGCAGCCGCGCGGCTGCGCCTGCGAAGCGTGGGAGAGGCCGCGGGACGCCGCGCCGAGGAGCACGCTCGCAGCCGCACGCGGCGCTGCCTGCGCGAGGGGCGGCGCTTCGCGCGTGCCTCCCACGGCGATCAGACCGGCTTCCGGCTGCGCGAGCTGGGCGCGGAGCAGCTGACCCGGATCCTGGACGCCCACGCCGAGGCCCTGGGCGCTGGCGACACGCGGGTGCTCAAGGACGACGGGCGCTCGCGCATCACCACCCTCTCCGATGACGGGCTGGCCGCGGTGATCAAGGAATCGCCCGCCCGCACCCTGGGTCGCGCCCTGGCCGATGCGCTGCGCGGCACCGCCGGGCGCCGCGCCTGGTTCGGCGGCCACGGCCTGGAGGCCCGCGGCATCGGCGCGGCGCGGCCTCTCGCCTTCCTGGAGCGGCGTCGCCTGGGCGTGCCCGTGACCTCGCTGGTAGTCCTGGAAGACCTGCGGCCCGCGGAGCCCGCCGACACCTCGACCCTGGAGCCGAGCGCGGTGGTGGAGGCCTGCGCCCGCCTGGCCCAGGCGCTGCATCGACGCGGCGTCGACCACGGCGACCTCAAGGCGAGCCACATCTACGTGCGGGCCGAAGCCGAGGGAATCGAGACCCGGCTCCTGGACCTGGACGGCGTGCGCTTCCGCGGCCGCCTGGACGACGAGCGGCGCCTGCGCGCCCTGGCGCAGCTCAACGCATCGCTGCCGGACCGCTTCCCGGACGCGGCACGACACAGCGCCTTCCGCCGCTACGCCGGCGCCCTGCCCTTCCGCTGCGGAACGCGCAGCGCGCTCCAACAGGTAATCACGCGCAGCCTCGCCCGCCATCACCGCTGGAGCGGCGCACACTGCGCAGACACCACCCGGAAACGCAACTAATACTGCATTGAGGGACGTTCCTGCATAACTGCATCGGGTACCACTCCTGACCCCCTAGGAGTGGCACTGCGTGCAGTTACGCAGGAACGTCCCTCCGTGCAGGAGTGGTACTGGGTGCAGGTCAGGTTTCGCTGCGGATCATGAGCCACTGGTAGTAGCTCGAGGCGCCCTGGACCTGGCCTCCCCGCCCGCGCTCGTAGCTGAGCTGCAGCCGGTGGGCCGAGCTCTCCAGCACCTCGCGGAAGGCCGTGATCTTGCGCTCGGGATCGTCCGGGTTCAGGCCGTGGAAGACCAACTCGACGGCGTTGCGGGACTCCAGGACGTTGAGCACCAGCGTCGCCAGCGTGAACAGCTTGCCGATGCCCTCGACCGCTTCCACGGCGAAGCGCGGAACCTCTACCTCATCCAGCTCGAACCCGTACTCGATGCGCATGCCGGGCACAGTCGCCCGCTGTGCGCGGGGTGTCAACGTGTGCGCGGGGTGTCAACGCCCCGCCCAGACCGAGGCTACGGCTCCTCGGAGGTCTCCAGGCGCTGGATCTGCTCGAGCAGCTCCTGGCGCTCGAAGATGCCCCGCTCGATCAGCAACTGGGTCACGGCACGCAGGATGGTTCGGGTAGGAACGTCGCGGGGTCGCTCGGCGGACGATTCCGCAGCCGAGTCCTCGGTGAGCGGCAACTCGGGAGAACCCTCATCCTGGACGAACTCCGGACCCAATACGCGCGGCCGCGTCGGCGGCGGCTCGGGGTCCGGCTCGGCCTCGGGTTCGCGCGGCGGCGCGAGGCTCTCGGTAGGCGGCTCCGGGTCGGTGAGAAAGGGGCTGGCCTCGCTCGGCGGGTCGAATGCGAAGGAGAGCTCCTCCTCCGGCGGCACCGCGGGCGACTCGGTGCCGCTCTCCAGCATCTCCTCGCACAGCGCGTCGGGCGCGGCCTCCGGGGGCGGATCGGCGTGAAAGATGATGGGCGCGGT